>NZ_DAIRTR010000203.1:0-3544 GCF_036803785.1 Pelomicrobium sp.
GTATTCGGCCGGCTCGGCAAAGGCCTGGCCCAGCAGTCGCAGGAACACCGCACCGCCCCGCAGGGGGTCCCGGGACAGGCGCAGGGAAGCACACAGAAAGGCTTCCAAGATCTTTTCCGGTGGCAAAGGCTTTCCCTGGGCTTGCCGCTCCAGCTGATCCAGGATCGCCACCCGCTCCTGGTTCAAGGGGCCCAGACGCCGGCTGAACACGGCCTTGATCAAGGCTTCCTTGGAACCGAAATGGTAGTTCACTGCCGCCAGATTCACTCCCGCCCGGGCGGTGATCATGCGCAAGGAGGTGGCAACGAAACCCCGTTCCATGAACAGGGTCTCGGCAGCATCCAGGATCCGGTCCTTGGTGTTGGCGTCGGTGGCCCGCTCAGGCAAGACCCCATTCGGGGCATCGGCACGCGGCAGAAGGGTTCTGGCGGGCATAGTCGAACGTTCGCTTCAAACGATCGTTTGAACTATGGCGCGACCAAGCCGTGAGCGTCAAGGAGATTTTTCTAAGCCCCGGACCCCCTCGGCTTGACCGGAAGCGCCCACGGGGCACCGAGGCTAGAAAGCCGAGGTGTCCAGGGCGAGCACGCTGTCGGCCCCTCGGGTGATGGCTTGGCCCAAGGCCTGGGTCTGGGGCAGGCAATGCTCGGCGTAGAAGCGGGCTGTCACCCTCTTCGTCCGGTACCAAGCCTCGTCGGCTTGTGGGTCCTGCAGCCGTTGCCCCGCCGCCATGGCCGCTTTCGCGAGCAGCCAGCCCCCGGCCACCCAGCCGAAGAGCTTGAGGTAGGGAACCGAGCCAGCGGCCGCAGCGGCGGGCCGCTCGGGATGCACTCGCAGTAGCCAACGGCTCGCCTCCTCCAGACAATCGAGACCCTGGGCCAGCCCCTGGGCCACGGAGGTGAGCTCCCCGTCGCCGAGGCCGGCCAGGGCCGTCGCGTCGGCGCGCATGCGCTGGATGAAAGCCATGGCGGTGGCGCCTCCGTCGCGCACGAGCTTGCGCCCCACCAGATCGTTCGCCTGGATGCCAGTCGTGCCCTCGTAGATGGGGGTGATGCGGGCGTCCCGCAGGAACTGGCAGGCGCCGGTCTCCTCGATGTAGCCCATGCCCCCATGGACCTGGATACCGGTGGAGGCGACCTCCACCGACTGTTCGGTGCACCAGCCTTTCACCACCGGCGTGAGGAGGTCCACCAGGGCCTGGGCCTGTCGGCGGGTCGTGGGATCCGGGTGGCGCTCCGCTCGGTCGAGCAGCCCCGAGGCGAAGTAGGCAAGCGCGCGCATCGCCTCCACCTGGGCCTTCATGCTCATCAGCATGCGCCGCACGTCCGGGTGATGGATGATGGGCATTCGCGCCTCGCTCGTGCGCCCCGCCGGACGGCCCTGCACCCGCTCCTTGGCATAAGCCACCGCCTGTTGGGTGGCCCGCTCGGCAATGGCCACCCCCTCGAGACCCACCGCCAGGCGGGCGTTGTTCATCATGGTGAACATATATTCGAGCCCGCGGTGGGGCTCGCCCACCAGATAGCCAACGGCACCCTCGTTCTCGCCGTAGGCCATCACTGCCGTGGGGCTCGCATGGATGCCCATCTTGTGCTCCAGGGATACCGCCTGCACGTCGTTGCGCGGCCCCAGGGTTCCGTCCCGATTCACCAGGAATTTGGGCACGATGAACAAGGAGATCCCCTTCACCCCTTCGGGGGCATCGGGTAGCCTCGCGAGGACCATGTGGACGATGTTCTCGGCCAAGTCGTGCTCCCCCCAGGTAATGAAGATCTTGGTACCCCGGATGCGGTAGTGATCCCCTTGGGGAAGCGCCCGAGTGCGCACCGCCGAAAGGTCCGAGCCGGCCTGGGGCTCCGTCAAGTTCATGGTGCCGGTCCACTCCCCCGAGACCAGCTTGGGCAGAAAAGCCTCCTGCTGGGCTTGCGAGCCGTGGGCTTGGATCGCCTTGACCGCCGCGGCGGTGAGCATGGGGCAGAGGGAGAAGGCCAGGTTGGCCGACTTCCACATCTCGTGCACGGGCTTGGCCACCAGTTGCGGCAGGCCTTGGCCGCCGAAGCGGGGGTCTGCATCCAGCCCGTTCCAACCGGCATCCACAAAGCGCCGGTAGGCGTCGCGAAAGCCCGGCGGAGTGACCACCCGCCCGCCTTCGAGGCGGCTGCCGTGCCGATCCCCCACGGTATTCAGGGGGGCGAGCACCTCGGCCGCGAACCGGGCCGCCTCTTGGAGAATGGCGCCCACCACGTCCGGCGTCACTTCCTCGTAGCCCGGCAGCGCCGCCACCTCGGGCAGTCCTGCCAGCGCGTCCAGCACGAAGCGCATGTCTTGGAGAGGCGCGATGTAGGTGCTCATGGTGCAACTTCCCTCGACCAAGCCGGGACGGCGGCCCAGCCCGCAGCGTTGCTACGTCGAGCCCGCAGCGGCCTCCAGCTCCTTCACCAGTTCGGGAACCGCCTGGAAAATGTCCGCCACGAGCCCGTAGTCGGCCACCTGGAAAATGGGGGCGTCCACGTCCTTGTTGATGGCCACAATCACTTTTGAATCCTTCATTCCCGCCAGGTGCTGGATCGCCCCCGAGATGCCCACCGCGATGTAGAGCTCGGGGGCCACCACTTTGCCGGTCTGCCCCACCTGGTAGTCGTTCGGCACGAAGCCCGCGTCTACGGCAGCACGGGAGGCGCCAATGGCGGCGTTGAGCTTGTCCGCGAGGGGCTCGAGCAGCCTCATGAAGTTCTCCGCGCTTCCGAGACCCCGGCCGCCGGCCACGACGACCCGGGCGGCGGTGAGCTCGGGACGCGCCGAGCGGGTGAGCTCCTGTCCGAGCAGCCGGGAAAGGCCCGCCTCCGGGGGCACCTCCACCGTCTCGATGGTGGCGGCCGCTCCTCCCCGGGGTGCCGCCTCGAAGGCGGTGGTGCGCACCGTGATCAGCTTGATGGGGTCAGTTGCCTGCACCGTGGCGAGCACATTGCCGGCGTATATGGGCCGCACGAACGTGTCAGGGGACTCGATCGCTACGATATCGGACACCTGGGCCACGTCCAGCAGGGCCGCCGCCCGGGGCATCACGTTTTTGCCGAAGGTGGTGGCGGGAGCCAGCACGTGGCTATACCCCGAGGCAAGCCGGGCGATCAGAGGCGCCAAGTTTTCCGCCAGCAAGTCCTTGAGGTGAGGGGCATCGGCAAAAAGCACCTTGGTCACCCCTGCCACTTGCGCCGCGGTCTCGGCGACTGCACGACACGCCGAGCCGGCCACCAGGACATGAATCTGCGAATCGAGGCGAGCCCCGGCAGTGACGGTGTTGAGCGTCGCCGGCTTGAGAGCGGCGCCGTCGTGCTCGGCAATGACCAAGACCGCCATTCAGATCACCTTCGCTTCGTGTTTGAGCCGCTGTACCAGCTCCTTCACATCGGCCACCCGCACGCCTGCCTTGCGCCTGGGGGGCTCCTCCACCTTGAGAACCTTGAGCCGCGGCGTGACCTCCACCCCCAAAGCCTCGGGAGTAAAGGTCTCCAGAGGCTTTTTCTTCGCTTTCACGATGTTGGGC
>NZ_DAIRTR010000204.1:0-3534 GCF_036803785.1 Pelomicrobium sp.
CGCTTCAGCCGGCCTGACTCTTCTCTTCGCCAGCGCCAGCTTTGCCGGTCAGCAGCGCGAGGCTTTCGAGGTAGGCCTTGCCGAAGGCGCCCATCCCTTCGGTGACTAGGCTCAACCATTGGGTCTGACTCTTGGTCGCCACCTCGTTGCAGGCGCGCTGGATGTCCACCCAGCCTTGGGCGTTTGCCTCTGCCACCTCGGTCCACTGGGCGAAGGCCTTCTTCGCGTCGCCGTTATCCAGCAGCGATTTCAGATGCTTGGAATTGCTCACGAACACGGCGCCGAGCGCGTCCATCTGCAGCTTGAACAAACGCTGCGCTTCGTCGCAACTCAGGGAAGCGAAGCGCTGGGCCGTTTCCATCGTGGCGTTAACCATTGTCCTGAATTGATCGAGCGGGTTAAGCATGCGTTTCCTCTTCTGGCGTACCGTTTGGATTCGTTCATAAAGCGGACCCGTCGGGGTAATGCGGGAGGACGGGCAACGCAACGATAGGCCGCCCCGGCGCCGCTCGCTATCAGGCAGGGGTCCGACCTGGACGTCGGATGTCGTCCGACACGGCGCCGGCCCACCGGAACCGCCCGCGGTCCGGCGAAGGCGTGCCCGGCCACCGTGAGCGGGGAGACCCGTCCCCGTGGGCGGAGAAGGAGGGCTTCATAGCACCCTGCGGCTCCTTTTCACCGATGAGGATGAGATAAGCGGCAGGCCCGCAAACGCCGGTATCGAGGCCTCAAGCGCGGGCGTTTGGGTGAAAGAAGCGTGCGTTAGCGCGCACCCCAGGACAAACCACCCTTGGGCAGGCTCAGCGCCTGGCCTGGAAAAGGCATCCCATGGGGCGCTCCGGCTCCATGGCCCGGTTTTTCGGGAGCAGCGCCGTTTTGGGTCCGGGTCACAACGGGGCGAGCCGGGCGGTGAAGTGGCGTAAGAACGGAGCCTGATACAGAAGCTTCAATCCCCGGATGGCTTTTCGGCGTGCCCATACCTCGACCACGGCCTCGATCACATAGTCGATGTGGCTTTGGGTGTAGACCCGTCGAGGGACAGCGAGCCGCACCAGATCCATGGCAGCGCGTTCCCCGAACATCAAGGTTCCGATCTCCACTGCGCGAATGCCGGCCTCCAAGTAAAGCTCGGCCGCGAGGGCCACCCCAGGGAATTCGGCCGGCGGGATGTGGGGGAGGAAGGCACGAGCATCCAGATAGATGGCGTGCCCACCGGGTGGCTGCACGATGGGCACTCCCGCGGCGACGAGGTGCTCGCCCAGATAGGCGACGGAGGCAATCCGGTATTTCAGGTAGTCTTCGTCCAGCGCCTCCTGCAAGCCGACTGCCACCGCCTCCAAGTCGCGCCCCGCCAGGCCTCCGTAGGTCGGGTAGCCCTCGGTGAGGATGAGCAGGTTGCGCTCCTCAAGCGCAAGGGTGTCGTCGTTGGTGCACAGGAAGCCGCCGATGTTGGCCAGTCCGTCCTTCTTGGCCGACATGGTGCAGCCGTCGCCGAGGGAGAAGATTTCCCGGGCGATCTCCCGGGCGCTCTTGCGCCCGCAGCCGGGCTCGCGCAGCTTGACGAGGTAGGCGTTCTCGGCGAAGCGGCAAGCATCGAAGTAGAGGGGGATCCCGTACTTGTCGCACACCGACTTGACCGCGCGCACGTTCTCCAGCGACACCGGCTGGCCGCCGCCGGAATTGTTGGTGAGCGTGAGCATCACTAGGGGGATGCGGCTCGCCCCCACCTCTGCGATCAGGCGTTGGAGGGCGGCCACGTCCATGTTGCCTTTGAATGGATATCGGCTGGCCGGATCCAGCGCCTGGGGGATCGGCAGGTCCACCGCCTGGGCACCCATGAACTCGAGGTTGGCCCGCGTGGTGTCAAAGTGGGTGTTGTTGGGCACCACGTCGCCCGGCTTGCACATCACGCCGAACAGAATGCGCTCCGCGGCCCGCCCCTGGTGGGTGGGAATCACGTGCTTGAAACCGAACACGTCCTGCACCGAGCGCCGGAAGTGCTCGTAGCTCGTGCTGCCGGCGTAGCTTTCATCGCCCAGCATCATGGCCGCCCATTGCCGGGTGCTCATGGCCGCCGTCCCGGAATCGGTGAGCAGGTCGATCAGGATCCCATCCGCCGGTAGGAGAAACAGGTTGTAGTGTGCTTGCCGCAGCAGCGATTCCCGTTCGGCGCGGGTGGTCCAGCGTATGGGCTCGACGCTTTTGATGCGGAAAGGCTCGATGATGGTCTTGATGGCCATGGCTTGTCTCACCCGGCGCGGGTGCGACGCGCGTGTGCGAGCACCGCCCGCGTCGCTTGCCGGCCGCACGGCGCGGGCGAGCCTTCTCTTCTCATAAGACGAGGGGAGACGGTCAAAGGTTGCGCCCTCGCAGGGGCACGAATCGCCAGGAAAACGTTCCGTTCCGGTACGGGAAAGGGCCACGCACCGAAACCAACGCTCCCTCTGCACCGAGCCGCGCACGCTGACGGCCGCCTCGGTGCGTCCGCCTTCCAAGGACACGGGAATGGCTTGCGCCTTGGGGGTCATGCTGGGGCCAGGTCCCCGCCCCGTTCGTGCGCATGTACACCTGCGGCGCCGCTTGTACTTGTCTGGCCGTTTCGTCTAGGGACTGGACCACGCCCTCCGCCGCCGCAGCAGGATTTTCCGCCTGACGTTCCACAAACAGAATCATCACCGCCAAGTCGTGGGCCACTTCGGCGGAGGCTTCTGCCTCGAGAGTGAGTATCCCGGAAAGTGCCTTGTCATGGCCCACGCCGGGCTCCGCCCGAAGCGCCCCGCTGCCCAGCATCGACCCCACCGCCAAGATGACCAGCCATCGTCTTCCATGCATGTCCGACGCTCCAGATCGCCTGTTGGGTGCAGGGCCCGCAAGCGGCGAGTCACCGGCAACTCACCCGCTTGCCAAGCCCGCGCGAACGCTTGAGCGGGGTCTAGACCAAGCAGCGGTCCAGGGTGCTTCCTCCATTGACCGGTAACGCATGCGGGCGGCGGCGCATTGTCCCATTCGCTGCTATCCTTGACCACCGTCCCTCGGTGAGCGATGGAGCCGTGCGCATCGGACGATGTTTTCTCGCCTTCAAGGGCTTTCTGGCCCTCGCCGGCCTGGTGGCCTTCAGCGCTGCCGGCGAGTCGCTGGCCGAGTCCTTGGCGCCCGTGCCGGAGCAGACGGGATTTTCCCGGGGCCTTTTATGGAAGGTGGAAGCGAAGGGGGTGGCGCCGAGCTACCTGTTCGGCACCCTCCACCTGGATGACGAGCGGGTGCTCGCCCTCCCCGAGCCCGTGAAGCACGCCTTTGAGGGGGCCCGAATCTTTGCCGCGGAACTGTTGACCAACGAGACGGCGGGCCGCGCTTTCCGCGCTGCCATGGTCACGCAGGCGCCCCAATTGCCTGCGCTCCTCGGCGAGGCGTGGTACGCGGAAGCAGATCGGCTGCTCGCCCGCTACGGCGTGCCCACGGAAGTGCGGCCCCGTCTCAAGCCCTGGGCCGCCATGCTGACCCTGCTGCAGCCGCTCGGCGCGACCGGCCCCATCC
>NZ_DAIRTR010000205.1:0-3517 GCF_036803785.1 Pelomicrobium sp.
GGAGATCTCGGTGCAGGGTCGCTATCCGGACTTACTGCGCTATGTGGCCGAGCTGGAGCGGCTGCCGTGGCGCATGTATTGGGCGCGCCTGCAGCTCGCCGTGGACAAGTACCCCGTGAGCACCCTGACCGTCACGGTGTATACCTTGAGCATGGAGCGGACATGGCTGGTCATCTGAGTCCAAGGATGAAGTGGCGGGTACACGCCAGCACCTTCCTCTTGGTGGCGGGCGTGGCGTTCCCGCTCCTTGCCCAGGAGTTGCCCGACCCCACCCGCCCGCCGCCGGCGCTCATGGCGGGAGCGTCGGACAACAGCCGCGCCCGGGAAACGCCGGTGCTGCAGTCTGTGCTGGTTTCGCCCGGACGCCGGGCAGCCCTCATCGATGGGACCTGGGTGTCCCTCGGCGGCCGCTACGCAGACGCGCGGGTCGTGGCCATCGACGAAGCGGCAGTGATCCTGCAGGGTCCAGAGGGAAAGCGCGAATTGCGGCTCTTCCCCGAAGTGGTGAAGCGGCTCGCAGAAAAGGAAGAAGGCACCCCTGACGCCAGTTGGTCGGTCAGAAGCGCGCCAGAGAAAATCGGGGGAAGGAGACGATGAGAGCGCTGGCAGCTACGCTTGCTGCGGCAGTACTGCTGGGGGGTTGCGGCACCACGCCGCCCAAGCACGGCACCACCTATGACGCCATGCTGGAGGAGTTGAACCGGGCCGCCGGGCAGCGGCCCAAGCCCGCTACGCCAGAAGCGGTGGAGCGTGCCCTGCTGCCCTCCCTCACCATTGAAGTGCCGAAGGCAGCTCCGGTTCCCGAAGAGCAGCGCTTCGACCTGGTGGTGACTAACGCGCCGGCAGCCCAGGTGTTCATGGCCATCGTCTCGGGTACCCGCTATAACATGCTCGTTCACCCCGAAGTCAAGGGAACCCTCACGGTGAATCTGCGCGATGTCACGGTGCGGGAGGCCCTGGATGCGATTCGCGACCTCTACGGTTACGAATACACCGTGGAGGGCAACCGCATCGTGATCCATCCGCTGGGAGTGCGCACCCGAGTGTTTCGCGTGGGCTACCTCACTGGGGTGCGGCGGGGTGCTTCGGAGACCACGGTGAGCTCCAGCGCGATCCAGGGCGTTGCTCCCGGGCCCTTGCTCACGCCCCAGTCTACGGCGGTGACTCTGCCGGGGTTATCCACTCCGGTGGTCAAGAGCAGCGAGGTCACCACTCGGTCCGAGTCCGATTTCTGGAAGGAACTGACCGAAGCCCTCAGCGCCATCGTGGGCAGCGGCGAGGGACGCAGTGTGGTGGTGAGTCCCCAGTCGGGAGCGGTGGTGGTGCGCGCCATGCCGGAGGAACTCAAGAACGTGGAGGTGTTCCTCAAAGCGTCCCGACTCAACGTGGAGCGCCAGGTGATGCTCGAAGCGAAAATCCTGGAAGTGGAGCTCAACGACGGCTATGAGGCCGGCATCAACTGGGCAGCGTTCCGCGCCAGCGACGGCCGGCTCTCCGCAGGCCAGCTCGGCCCCGGGACCATCTTGCGCCCCAACGGAAGCCTCAACACGGGCGCTACCTTCAGCACCGACCCGGCAACGGGAGTCACCACGATCCAGAACCCCGCCATCAGCGCCCTTCCCGGGGTGGACCTCGTCCGTCCTGGGGCGGCGGGCGGCATCTTCAGCCTGGCATTCCAGACCGGCAGCTTCGCCGCCTTGCTCTCCTTCCTGGAAACCCAGGGCAACGTCCACGTGCTCTCGAGCCCCCGCATCGCCACGTTGAACAACCAGAAAGCGGTGCTCAAGGTGGGCCAGGACGAGCTGTTCGTCACCAACGTGAGCTCCACCACCACCACCGGCACGGCCACCACCACCACGCCCACCGTGACCTTGCAGTCGTTTTTTTCCGGCATCGCGCTGGATGTCACTCCCCAGATCGACGAGCGCAACATGATCACCCTGCACATTCACCCATCCGTGAGCGAAGTGCAGCAGATCGAGCGACAGATCGATCTCTCGGGCACCTTGGGCACCATCCGCATCCCTGTGCCCCGCAGCCAAATCCGGGAGACCGACAGCATCGTGCGGGTAGAGGACGGGCAGATCGTGGCCATCGGCGGCCTCATGGCCCAGACCCAGACCGAAGAGCGCTCCGGGGTGCCGGGCCTGTCCGACATCCCATTCCTGGGTGCTGCTTTCCGCCAAACCCAGCAGCGTTCCACCAAGCGGGAGTTGGTGATCCTGCTCAAGCCCACCATCATCAAGAGCGACCAGGAATGGGTCGGCGAGCTGGAAGAAAGCCGGGGGCGGCTGGAAAAGCTGGACCGGGGCTTCTCCTGGGGCGGAAAGTCCGAGGTATTCGGTACCAGGGGCGAAGGGGGACCTCCCCCCTGGGAGTCGTCCACCCAGCAGCCGCAGCGCAGGTGACATGTACGAAGCCCACTTCGGGTTACGAGAGCTGCCCTTCGGGCTGACACCGGACACCAGCTTCTTCTTCGCCTGCTCTACCTACCAGGAAGCACTCAACACCCTGCTGGTGGCGGCCGGTACCGGGGAGGGCTTCATCAAGATCACGGGCGAAGTGGGCACAGGCAAGACGCTCCTCGCCCGCAAATTCCTGAGCTCCCTGGGGCGCCAGTTCGTCACCGCCTACATTCCCAACCCTTACCTCGATTCCCAGACCCTGCTGCAGACCCTGGCGGAAGACTTCCAGGTTCAGGTCCCCGGCGAGGGCGATTGCACCCGCTTGATCCGGGCTCTGACCCACGCCCTGCTCGATTATGCTCGGGCCGGCAAGCGGGTGCTGGTCTGCCTGGACGAGGCGCAGGCGATGCCCCTGAAGAGCCTGGAAACCCTGCGGCTGCTGACCAACCTGGAAACCGAGAAGCGCAAACTGGTCCAGGTGGTGCTCTTCGGCCAGCCCGAGCTCGACGAAAACCTGCAAGACCGCTCGGTCCGGCAGTTGCGCCAGCGCATCACGTTCCAGTACCGACTCCGGGGTTTGAGCTCTGAGGAGACCCGCCGCTACCTGAATCACCGGCTGCGGGTGGCGGGCCACCGGGGCGAGGAGGTTTTTACCGCTGCTGCGGTGCGGCTGCTCCATGCCTTCTCCGGCGGCGTACCCCGGCTCCTCAACATCTTGGCCCACAAGTCCATGATGCTCGCCTACGGGAAGGGGCGCCGCACCGTTGCGGCGGGTGCCGTGGTCCGTGCCGCGCTGGATACCCCCGCAGCCGCCCGAGGCTTTGCGCGCCGCGCCTGGCCCGTGGCCACAGGGGCGCTGCTTTCCCTTGGCGGGCTCACTTGGATGTGGCTGGCATGAGCCTCATCAACCAGATGCTGTCGGACTTGGAGCGCCGGTCCGCGGCAGCCCGGCCGGCGGCTCTCGATGCGCAGATCCGCGCCGTACCTCGCCCACGGCGGCGTTGGTCGGGCAAGGTGGTGGTCTTGGCGGCGGGGCTGATGGCGGGGGCGGCCATGACATCGTACTGGACCCGGCAGGTGCCGGGACGAGCGGAAGAGGCCGCGGCTCGACC
>NZ_DAIRTR010000206.1:0-3469 GCF_036803785.1 Pelomicrobium sp.
TTCCGGGGCAGGGATGGAGAGGGGCGGCGGCTCGAGGTCGTCATACGCTTCAGGCAGGCGAAGCCGCGGCGCTGCGGGCCGCCTCTTCCCGGGAGAGCTTCAGGATGTAGGCGGCGAACTCTTCGTCCTCGCCCTGGAGCAATCGGGGCAGGAGCTGGCGGAAATCCTCCCGCCGGCACCACTCCCGCATGAAATCCTCCCAGGAATTCCAGCGGCGGCGTTTCTTGTCCGGCATGTTTTCCTCGTAGGCGAGGAGGTAGGCCCGCTCGAACAGGGAAATGAGCATGTTAAAGATGACCAGCATGCGCTCCCGTTGTTCCTCGGTGAGGTTGGGCGTAGCCTCCTGGGACATGAGTTTGAGATCCGGGTGGTCGATCACCAGTTTGAGAAAATCCGTATAGGCGTTGGAGAGGAGCTGGTAGACCTCCTCCTCTTCGTTTTCCCGCTCCTTGCGCTGTTCGATGAGGAATACCGCGATCGCGAACGGCAGGCCGATCACGGTGACGACATAGCTCATGAGCTCCCAGGTCTCCAAAAAACTCATGCCGCCCTCGATTTGAACATGATGTCCGTGGCGGCAACGGGCACCAAGGCGCCCAACAAATCCCAGCGTCTCGCGACGGCCCCGTCCATCGCACCAGGCCGGGCTAGGAAGTGAGATCGTGGATGCCCCTGGGCGCCGTGGAGGACGAGCAGAGCAGCCCAGCGCACGGGGTGAGGCTCGTCGCCGCGCTCGCCATGGACATGAAAAAAAGCAATCTCCCGACACGCCGGGAAGAGAGGCAGTGCCTGCATGGAGCGCCATTGTATCGTTTACCCGGCGCAAATCGGAAAAAGCAGCGCGGGCTAGTCGATGGGCAGGGTGTCGCCTCTTTCCCTTTCCAGCCCTTGGGCGATGCGCCGGCGCACCAGGTGGATGTGGAGGCGAAACGTATAGAGCTGGTCGGTGAAGGCGAGGGGCGTAGGGATGCGGTTGACCGCGTCCTCGATGGTGTCCAGCCGCTCCAGCAGCTTCTGCAGCTTGCCCGCGTCCCGTTCCCCTTCCAGGTCCAGCTCTACTGCTTTGAGTTTGGCGTACCACTTGTAGATGCGGGAGCGTACCCGCCACGCGTAGAGGGGGGGCACGATGCGGGAGAGGGGGATGGCGAGCGCTACGATGGGCAGGAGCATCACCCACAGCCGGTCCACCAGATTGGCTGCCCAGTAGGGAAGATAGCGCTGCAGGAAAGGCGGGCCGGCGCGGTAGTAGCGCCGGGCCTCATCGCTCAAGGGGAAGTCCACGTCTTTCCCCGAGGGAAATTCCCCGGGACGGGCGAAGAGGCCAGGCTCGCCATGCACCTCGGTGGCGGCTCGTAACAGCAGGTAAGCGAGGGCCGGGTGTAGGGTGTCCTTGGCCACCAGGGTCGCCGCGGGGGCAAGGAGGGTCACGTCCTTCGCTGGCAGATCTCGGGCCAGGTCGAGGGCCCCCTGGGGCAGCACCAGCGGGGTGAGAAAGGGAAAGCGGCGGGTATAGGCCTCCGCCCGATCGAAGCTCATGAGCCGCACGCCCTTCGCGGTGAGCAGCCGCTGGATCACGGGAGCCTCGGGAGAGCCTACCACGAAGAGAGCGTCGATGTTGCCCTGGAGCAGGAGCTCGGTGGCGGCGTTGCCTCCCTCAAACACGAGCCGGGTGGGAGGCTGGGTGGCATGGTTGACCGCGAGCAGCAGGAGGGCCAACGCTCGGGTGCCGGAAAGATCGCCGCCCACCGCGATGCGCTTGCCCCGCAGCTCGGTGAGGCGGGTGATTTCCCGGGGCCCACGGTAGAACACCCACAGGGGTTCGTAATAAAGGGTACCGAGGGACACCAGGTGGGGAGCATTGGCCGCCGAGCCCGTGCCACCCTGGACGAAGCCCACTTCCACGGGGGAGTCCTCGTTCATCAGCCGCGCCACATTCTCCAGCGAGCCGCCGGAGGTGCGGATCTCCAGCTTCACCCCGTCCCGGGCGAGGATCTCGCGGTAGCGTTGGGCGAAATGGTAGTAGCCCCCTTCCGGGTCGCCGGTGGTGATCACCAGGGTGTCCGGCGGGGCGGGCTTCACGAACTGGTAGGCGAGCCACAGCCCCGCGGCCACGGCGAAGACGAGGGGCGCCACCGCGAAGAGCAGGTCGCGGCCGGAGAGCTGGGAGATGCGCAGACGCTTGCGAACCATGGGGGCGGCCGGAAGCCAGCCGCCGATTATACGGTGCTGCGGTCCTCGCAATCGTTCGGCTGCAGCGACGACGGAGTCAGAAGCGACCCGTCAGGCTGAAGCCGAACACGGGGCTCGGTGCCAGCTCTTCGTTGTAGAGCTCGACTCCGGCGCTGTTTTCCACTCTGAGCTCGCCTCCCAGGAGTGCGCCGGCATACACGTCCACGTTGAACCGAGGACCTAGGCTGCGGGCGAGGTGCAGGAAGGCTGCCACGCCCCGCTCTTGCCCAACCCCATAAGGAGGAAATCCCGCCGCGTCGAGGGGAAAGCGGGCGTTGCGGTAGGCGCTGCCGGCGCCGATCTCCCATGCGTCGGAAAGGCGGTATTTGAGCTCGAGCCCGACGGGTCCGGTGACGAGGGGGTTGGTGAGCCGCAGCCGTTCGGTCAATGACCAGTCCACCGCCAGGAAGGGAAAGGCCCAGGGCCGGTCTAGGGAGTCAATCACGGCTATCCCCAGACCGATGCGCCGCCCAGCCGACACTTCCCGGGCGGCGGAAAGCACCGCGCCATAGGCATAGACCGGTCCCCCGCCGACGGCTCCTGCCCAAGAAGCACCGAAAGCACCGTGGGCAGGCACCGCCGTCCACCACCATCCGTCCCTACTCGGGGGGGTCAAGGCGGCAGCCCCTGCCACCGACTCCATGGGATCCCCGAGGCTCCCGCCCAAAGTCCTCCAGCGATAGGGGCCCGGGGCGAGCCTTCGGTCTAAGGAGAGGCCGAGCCTGGATCCGGTTGGTGCAGGGCGGCTCAGACCCAGGGGCCCGTCCCAGGAAAGACCGCCGCCGGAAGCGGGAGAAGCGAAGAAGGGCGCCCAGGGCGAGGGCTCGCCTGGCCAGCGCAGGCCGTCGGCCCGGGCTTCCCCCGCCAGCCCGAAGGCGGATAAGGCGAAGGCGATCAACGAGATCTTCCTCCTGCCAGCGTTTCCCATGGCGATTCCTCCAGAAGGCGGGCGGAGAAGACCGCACCCGAAACGCATCGCCGGCTTGCGGCGCTATCCTTCATCGGACGGCTTCCCACGAAGGTTTCGCGCCGCAAGAGCGGGCCTCGGATGGGCATCTTTCTTCCAGCATAGAAGCAAATTGGTCCCTGTGCAGGCGTTGGCCCACGTAAAATAATGCAAATTCATCCTGGCTGAGGGGGGCCATGGACCGCGAGCTGACCCTCCCGAGACGCGCTTAGCCTTCATGCTTTCCGAGTTCGACCTGATACGCCGCTTTTTTACCCATCCCGCCCCCGGTAC
>NZ_DAIRTR010000207.1:0-3459 GCF_036803785.1 Pelomicrobium sp.
GATAAAGGACCGGCTCTAGAGGCGATATGATTGATCATAATGGATATTTTCTTACATGTTGGCGGACACCCCTTCCGCCAGAATCCCATCGCCCAGGACGGGGCGATGGAGCGCTGTGAGGCGTGGGGACTCGCCAGGGGCCGCCCGCTGAGCAGTCAGAACGCCCGCGAGACGCCCACCGCCACGAAATTGCGCTGGTATGCGTGGATCGGGAGGGTGGAATCGTTGCGTTCGAAGCTCACCGCCACATAAGGGGCGAAGCCTGCCACCGCCCAGTCCCGGATCAGGAACTCGAAGTCAAGCCGCCATAGCCGGTCCTTGCGCCGGACCCCGAATAGGGGCTGCTCGCCCAGGTAATGAAAGCGATTGGCGGTAAGCCGCGCCTCGAAGTTGAGCCGGGCCGGCAGCTCCTTGCTGTAGCGCAACACCGCTTCCACCGCCCTATAGCTGAACGCCTCTTCCCGGGCACTGTGGCGCCCGAGTTGGAGGCTCGCGCCAAGGGCGGAGGTGCCATCCAGGGCGTAGCGCAAGTGCAGGCCGGCCCAGGGTTGATGGCCCGAGAGGTCCTCAAAGCGCTCGTAATCGAGCCAGCGCCAGGTGAGGCTCTCCTGGGCGAGGACCCGCCTGCCGAGGGGATGGCTGTGGCTCACCTGGACGATGCCGCCGGCATAAAGCCCCCGGCCCTGGTACCAGGCGTAGGCGGGCCCCGCCTCGGCGCTCAGCACGGAGTCGCCGACCAAGGCGTTGCGGCCGAGGGTCGCCTGGACGTAGTGGAAGTCGGCGAAGCGCCCGGCGTATTCCCGGGCGATGACGGCGCCCCGGACGAAGCTGCGGTTCTCCGAGCCGAAGGCGTAGCGAGCGTCGGCGTTGAGACCCACACCCCACGCATCCCTAGGACGGGAGTCCGGGTTCACGACGAATTCCAGCCCGAACAGGGTGATACGCTCTGCGCGGGTGGCGTTCGCTGGATTGGTGTCCCGGATCAGGGTGGCGGTGAAGCGGATCCAGGTGGTTTGGGCCTCGATCGCCCGCAGGAAGCGAAGCACGTTCTCCCGCGCCGCGGGCGGCAAGTCTTCTCCCAGCGCTGCCTCGAAGTGGTAGCGGGCCGCCTCGAAGTCGCCTGCGAGGTAGAGGGCGCGGGCGAGCTCCAGGCGCACCCGGGTCAAGCGGGGCTCGCGCGTGAGCAGGAAGCGGAAGCGCTCCACCGCGGCCCGGTAGCGGCCGGTGTGCAGGGCGTGGAGCCCCTGGAGGAAGACGATCTGGGGATTTTCGGGGAAGGTTGCGGCGAGGCGATCGATCAGCCGCCCCGCTTCTTCGGTGCGGCCCTCTGATAGCCACTGGGCGGCGAGGGCTGTCGCCTCCTCAGGAGAAAGCTCGAGCGTCCCGGGTGTGGCGGCCCAGCTCCCTGGAACGGCCCACAGCCAGGCGATCAATAGCCAGCGGGGCCAGGCCATGGAGCCGGTAAGGGGGCGTCAGCAGGTAAGGGGCACGAAAAACAGAGCGGCCGCGGGGCGGGGATTTTTCATTCCTTTTTCAAGGCGAAGCCGCCGACCATTTGCTCCGTGTTGCCAGTGTTCTTCACAAAGAACGTACCCCCCAGCTCGGCGGCCTGGGGGCCATAGAAGCGAGCGGCGGCGGGGCCGGTCATGCCGCTTCCTGTCGTGAGGGTTCCCGTCAGATGGTTCGTGCCGCCCGTATAGGTCAGCGTACCAGAGAGGTTCAAGTCATCGCGACTAATTTGGGTGGTCATTCCCTTTTCCACGATGACGGTGTTGTTCGTCGTGAGGAGGACGCTGGGTGAGGTGAAAGTATAGTTGGCCGTTGCGGTGGCAGTGGCTCCCACCTCGTACACCTTGCTCCCGTCGGCGTAGGTCCCGATCAGCTTGCCGTTATAGGCGGCGCTGCCCGAGATGGGAATGTCGCTTCCCTGGGTGATGGCCCCCATGGAGAAATAGCCGCCCACGGAAGCCGTTCCGGTGACGCAGCCCTCACACTCCCACAGGCCCAGTGCCGAATAGGTCAGTCCCAGTGCCTGGGGTTCGAAGAAACTGATCTTCGCTGTCCCGCTTCCAGTCAGAGTCTTTTCTTGATATCGGTAAGTCAGCGGCGCAAGGGGCCAATAAGTCGGGCTCGCAAAAGCATCGAAGGTTTCTGTAAAAAGGCGATTTCCCTCGAACGTGACCGTGATGGTGATGGAAGTGAGGCTCCCGCTGCTGCCGCTCACTGTCCCTTCGATTTTGTTGCCATCGCCGCCCCCGCTTGCCGGCGTGATCTGGGCGGTGTCGAGGCGGTAGTTCTGCAACGTCCCGTCGATGGTGGTGGGGGAGCCGAGCAGAATCTCGCTGTAGGTAGGGGCATGGGGAGCAAGCCCCGAGGAGCTTCCGCCACCGCCGCCGCAGGCCGCGAGCAGGCTGAGAAGCAAAAGCGTGGTGGGCGTGGACAGGGGGCGAAGCGGCGGCAGGATCACGGGAGGCCTCCCTGGAACTTGAACGTTCCAATGACAACGAAATTGTACCGCGGGTGAGGCAGGCGCCCGCCGGGTGATTGTAAAAGCTTGTGAAGCTTGGGTGAAGGGAATGGCCGCTAAAACTGCCCGCGCACCGCTTCCGCCCAGCAGCTAGGGGTCTCGTAGAGGCGCACCCGCTCTAGCCTCAGGTGGTTGCCGTAGACGTCCCGGTAGGCGGCGTCCAGGATGCGGAAGGCTTCCAGCGCCAGGTTCTCCGCCGTAGGCGGCGCGCCCAGGACCACGGTTTTGTGACCTGGCAGGGAATTGAGGAACGCCACCAGCGCCGTGTCCTTTTCATAGACAAAAAAAGCATGGTCCCAGGCCTGTACCAGGTGACGCCAGGCGATGGCCCGCACCTCGGCGAAGTCCATGACCATCCCCTGTTCCGGAGCCCCCTCCCTGGTGATAATGTCTCCGGACAGGGTCACTTCCAAGGCGTAACGATGCCCGTGGAGATGGCGGCACTGGCTGGCATGGTGAGGGATGCGGTGACCGGCGTCGAATTCCAGGCGGCGAGTGATCAGCATGGAGCAAAGAGGCGAAAAAAATCAAAATTGTAGCATCGAAGCCCGCGGCCGTGCGGGCGCGGGTGGGGCGCTTTTGACACCGGAGCGGGGAAACAAACGGCTGTCCACCACCGATCACGATCGGGACGCGGTGGGGCTGCGCTATGTCTATCCCGTGTTGTCCCGGCGCAGCCGAGGGCTCTCGGTGGGCGTGAACCTCAATACCAACAACGCGTGTAACTGGCGCTGCCTCTATTGCCAGGTGCCTGGATTGATCCGCGGGAGCGCTCCCCCGGTGGACCTGACGCGGCTAGAGCGGGAGCTACGGGCATTTCTCCGCCAGGTGGTTCACGGCAACTATCTGGAACAGGCGGCGCCTCCGGAGATGCGCCGGTTGAACGACGTCGCCCTCTCGGGCAACGGGGAGCCCACCAGTGTCCGGGGATT
>NZ_DAIRTR010000208.1:0-3445 GCF_036803785.1 Pelomicrobium sp.
GGGGCCGGGGGCTGCGGCTTGGCTGGCGGCTGTCCTGCGGACGGAGGCGGCTCTTTCGCTGGTGCGGCGGGCGTCTGGGCAGCCGCCGCAGCCCAGAGGCAACAAAGCCCAGCGGCAGCGAGGCCCTGGACGAAGCGATGAGAGATCATGATGTCGTCCTTTGGCGGAGGGTTGCCCCGGATTATAGACGAGCGCCCAGGCTTTTCCCTGTGCCTCACAGATTGAGCTGCATCTCCTTCTCCTTCTCGGACGGGGAGAAGCCGCGGGTGGCGTAATAGTCGAAAATGGCAGTCACCACCTTCTCGGGCTCGTCGATCACTTGGATCAGGTCCAGGTCTTCGGCATCGATCATGCCTTCTTTGACCAGGGTGGTGCGAAACCAGTCCAGCATCCCCTGCCAGAAGGGCGCATGCACCAGGATGATGGGAATGCGCCGGGATTTGCCGGTCTGTACCAGGGTGAGGGCTTCCATCAGCTCGTCCAGGGTGCCGAAGCCGCCGGGCATCACCACCCAGGCGGTGGCAAGCTTCACGAACATGTACTTGCGGGCGAAGAAATGCCGGAAGCTCTGGGAGATGTCCTGGAACGGATTACCGTGCTGTTCGTGGGGAAGCTGGATATTGAGGCCGACGCTGGGAGACTTTCCGAAGAACGCCCCCTTGTTGGCCGCTTCCATCACGCCTGGCCCGCCGCCCGAGATGACGCTGAAGCCGGCGTCCGAGAGCAGCCGGGCGATTTTCTCCGTGAGGGCATAGTAGGGATGGTCGGGCGTGACGCGGGCGCTGCCAAAAATGCTCACCGCCGGCATTACCGCACTCAGCCGTTCCGTCGCCTCGACGAATTCTGACATAATCCCGAAGACCCGCCATGACTCCCGGGCCGACCAAGTTTTCTTCAACGCTTCGACGGCGACCGCCGAAGGAAGCTTGTGACTGATACTCATGTGGGCACCTCGAAAGAAGAAAAACGTCTGCTGAAGACATTGCTGCTGGTGGACGGCTCGTCCTACCTCTACCGCGCGTTCCACGCGCTGCCCGACTTAAGGAACCGGAACAACGAGCCGACGGGGGCGATCTACGGGGTGCTGAACATGCTGCGCAGGCTGCGCAGGGAACATAACGCCGATTATATCGGCTGCGTTTTCGACGCAAAAGGAAAGACCTTCCGCGAGGCTCTGTATCCCCACTACAAGGCCAACCGGCCACCCATGCCGGAAGAGCTGGCCCGCCAGATCGCGCCCCTCAAGGAGGCGATCGAGGCCTTGGGCTGGCCGCTGCTGGAAGTGGAGGGGGTGGAGGCGGACGATGTGATCGCCACCCTTTGCCGCCAGGCGCAGGCGCGGGGACTGCGCTGCGTGATCTCCACCGGGGACAAGGATCTCGCCCAGCTCGTGGGCCCCAACGTGGTACTGGTCAATACCATGACCAACGAAACCCTGGACGAAGCGCGGGTGCGGGCCAAATTCGGCGTGCCGCCGCAGCGGGTGCTCGACTATCTCACCTTGATCGGGGATGCCATCGACAACGTGCCGGGGGTGGACAAGGTGGGGCCCAAGACGGCGGCCAAGTGGCTGCAGCAGTACGGGAGCCTGGAGGAGCTGATGGCCCGCGCGGGAGAGATCCCGGGGGTTGCAGGGGAGAACCTGCGCCGGGCCCTCGAATGGCTGCCCAAAGGCCGGGAGCTCCTGGCGGTGCGCCAGGATGTGGCGCTGCCCGTTTCCATCGACGACCTGCAGCCCCGCCCGTTGGATCGGGAGCGGCTCCAGGCCTTGTTCCAGCGCTTCGATTTCAAGAGCTGGCTGAGGGAGCTCGAGGCTCAGGACCCGGGGAGCAACGGCGCTCGGGCTGCTGCCTCAGCTGTCGCGCCCCGGCCCGAACGCCGCTACGAGACCATTCTCACCGAGGCTCAGCTCGACGCCTGGCTCGAGCGGCTCGATCGCGCCGAGCTGGTCGCCGTGGACACGGAGACCACCGATCTCGATCCGATGCGGGCGCGCCTGGTGGGGATCTCCTTTTCTGTGCAGCCCCATGAAGGGGCTTACCTACCGCTTGCTCACCGCTATCCGGGAGCGCCACCCCAGCTCGACCCGGCGCAGGTCCTCGCCCGACTCAAGCCCTGGCTGGAGGACGGGGGAAAGCCAAAGCTGGGTCAGCACGCCAAGTACGACATGCACGTGTTCGCGAACCACGGGCTCGCGCTGCGGGGCGTGGCTCACGACACGCTGCTCGAGTCCTATGTGCTCGAAAGCCATCGCGCCCACGACATGGACAGCTTGGCCGAGCGCTATCTGGGAGTGAAGACCATCACTTACGAGGAGGTGTGCGGCAGGGGGGCGGGCCAGATCGGCTTCGACCAAGTGGCACTCGAGCGCGCTACCGAGTACGCCGCCGAGGACGCCGACGTGACCTTGCAACTCCACCGGGCCATGTTCCCCCAGCTTGAGGCGGAGCCCAAGCTGCTCCACGTGTACCAGGCCTTGGAGATGCCAGTCATGCACGTGCTCTTCGCCATGGAACGGCACGGGGTGCTCTTGGACGTGGCGCGGCTTGAGGCTCAGAGCCGGGAGCTCGCAGCCCGCATGGCCGAGCTGGAAGCAAAGGCCCACCAGGTGGCCGGGCAGCCCTTCAATCTCAATTCCCCGAAGCAGATCCAGGAGGTCCTGTTCGAGCGGCTCAAGCTTCCCGTAGTCAAAAAGACCCCCGGCGGTGCGCCGTCCACCGACGAGGACGTGCTCCAGCAGCTCGCCCTGGATTATCCCTTGCCTAAGCTCATCCTGGAGTATCGCGGCCTTTCCAAGTTGAAGTCCACCTACACGGACAAGCTTCCCCGCATGATCCACCCGGAAACCGGCCGGGTGCACACCAACTACGCCCAGGCGGTGGCGGTGACCGGCCGGCTCTCCAGCAACGAGCCCAACCTGCAGAACATCCCCATCCGCACGGCCGAAGGCCGGCGCATCCGGGAGGCCTTCATCGCTCCGCCCGGACACTTCATCGTCTCGGCGGACTACTCCCAGGTGGAGCTGCGTATCATGGCCCACATCTCCGGAGACGAAGGGCTGCTCAAGGCCTTCGAGGCGGGCGAGGACATCCACGCCTCCACGGCGGCAGAAGTGTTCGGAGTGCCCCACGGCCAGGTAACGCCGGAGCAACGCCGCTACGCCAAGGCCATCAACTTCGGCCTGATGTATGGGATGTCCTCCTTTGGCCTCGCCAGCCAGCTCGGCATTGAGCGTGCCGCTGCCCAGTCCTACATCGACCGCTATTTCGCCCGCTTTCCTGGGGTCGCCGCCTACATGGCCCAGGTGCGGGAGCAGGCCCGCGCCCAGGGCTACGTAGAAACGGTGTTTGGGCGCCGGGTGTGGCTTCCCGAAATCAAGAGCGGCAACAATGCCCGGCGCCAGGCGGCCGAGCGGGCCGCCATCAACGCCCCCATGCAGGGTACG
>NZ_DAIRTR010000209.1:0-3410 GCF_036803785.1 Pelomicrobium sp.
CCCCCAGCACCAGCTCTTGCTCTAGGCGCATGGTGCGATCCCCCCCGTAGAGCCGGTGGGAGATGTCCCGGTCGTCGGGTCGGTTCTCCTCCAGGTCTGTATCCAGGAGATAGAGGTTCACGTGGCCCACCCGGGCCTGCCATATCTTGACCGAGACGCTGCGGCCCGGCAGCTCCACCGCTACCCTGAGCTCCTTGCCGTCCGGGCCGATGACAGGCGACACCGGCAAGTCGTCGAAATCGGAATCGGTGTACAGGGCGTGCTGGTTGCCGTCGTTGTCCAGGCTCTGGTGGAAATAGCCCTGGCGGTAGAGCAATCCCACCCCGACAAAGGGCAGGCGCATATCGCTCGCCGTCTTGCAATGGTCCCCCGCCAGGATGCCCAGGCCGCCGGAGTAGATGGGGAAGCTCTCGTGGAAGCCGAACTCGGCACAGAAGTAGGCCACCAAGTCTTCCGGCCCTAGGAGGGGCTGGCCGTCACGCCGGACCGGCTCCGAGTGGTAAGAGTCGTAGGCGGAAAGAATGTGGTTGTAAGAGGCCAGGAAGACCGGATCTTCCGCCGCCTGGGCCAGGAGCTTCTCGTCGACCCGCTTCAAAAACGCCTTGGGGTTGGTGCCCACCGCGTCCCACAGGCCCGGATGCAGCCGGGCGAAGAGGGTGCGGGTCGGCCGGTCCCAGCTATACCACAGGTTGTTCGCCAGCTCTTCTAGCCGAGCCAGGCGGCGCGGGATCTTCGGGTTGACTTCCAGGTGGAACACCGTGCGCGGCGTCATGGGGCGTTCTTCTTCGTGAAATGTCGAGGCTAGAAATTATTCGTCTTGTTCTAGGCAATCGAACGGGAGTCCAAGCCCGTCTGAGCTTCCTCAACCTTCAGAGCCTCAAAAAATTGTCGCGGTAGTACTTGAGCTCAGCGATGGATTCGTAGACGTCGGCGAGCGCCTCGTGCTTGCCCTGTTTGGCAACACCCGCAGCCACCTCGGGGCGCCAGCGGCGGGCGAGCTCCTTCAGCGTGCTCACGTCCAGGTTGCGGTAGTGGAAATAGGCTTCGAGCCGGGGCATCCAGCGGGCAAGAAAGCGCCGATCCTGGCACACCGAGTTGCCGCACATGGGCGAGGCTTTGGGCGGCACATGCTCTTCGAGAAAAGCGAGCATGCGCTCCTCCGCCTCCTGCTCGGTCAGCCGGGAGGCCTTGACCCGCTCAATCAACCCGGTGCGGGCGTGGGTCGACTTGTTCCAGTCGTCCATTGATTCGAGCAGCGCCCCGCTCTGGTGTACCACTAGTACCGGCCCCTCGGCCACCGTTTCCAGGGCCGAGTCGGTCACCACCACCGCCACTTCCAGGATGCGGTCGGTGTCGGGGTTGAGCCCGCTCATTTCCAGGTCAATCCAGATGAGTCGCGTCGCGTCCTGTGCCATAATCGATCGGGGCGGAAAGCCGCCTCGCCCAAGCGTCGGTGGCGGCCTCCCCGGCCCCTCTCGTCAAAACTCGAGAAGCGGAATTTTGTCATAACTCCCGCGGTTGCGTCATATTTCCATGCATCCTTTTACCGCACTCTTCCTGGCCGTCCTGGCGGCCACCACCGCGATCCGGTTGTGGCTCGACCTGCGCCACATCCACCACGTGAACGCCCGGCGCGGCGCGGTGCCAGCCGAGTTCAGCGGCGTGATCGAGCTCGCCCAGCATCAGAAAGCCGCCGATTACACCGTGGCCAAGACCAAGCTCTCCCTGGTCCACACCCTTCTCGACGCGGCCCTAGTCATCGCCTTCACCCTGGGTGGCGGGCTGCAAGCGCTGATCGAATTCTGGCACGGTGCCTTCGGTGCCGGGCTCGTCGAGGCAGTGGCCCTGGTAGCCAGCGTGGTTTTGATCGTCGGTGCCCTGGAGCTTCCCCTGAGCGTCTACCGGGTCTTCGGCATCGAATCCCGTTTCGGCTTTAACCGCATGAGCGCTGCCATGTTCGTCTCGGACCTGGTGAAGCAGCTCCTCGTAACGGCTGCGCTGGGACTGCCCCTGCTCCTGCTGGTGCTCTGGTTGATGGAAAAGGCAGGCGCCTATTGGTGGCTCTACGCCTGGGCTGCCTGGGTATTGTTCAACCTGCTCGTGGTGGCCCTCTACCCCACCCTGATTGCGCCCTTATTCAACAAGTTCTCCCCCCTGGAGGAAGGAGAGCTCAAGCGGCGGGTAGAGAGGCTGCTCGAGCGCTGCGGCTTTCGCTCCCAGGGGCTGTACGTCATGGACAGCTCCCGGCGCAGCAGCCACGGCAACGCCTATTTCACGGGATTCGGCCGAGCCAAACGGATCGTGCTGTTCGACACCCTGCTCGCGCGACTCGAGCCCCCTGAAGTGGAAGCGGTGCTCGCCCACGAGCTGGGGCATTTTCGCCTGCGGCACGTGGCAAAACGGCTGATCTGGTCCTTCGCCACGAGCCTGGCGGCGCTCGCCCTGCTCGGCTGGCTGATGGAGCAGGAATGGTTCTATGCAGCCCTGGGGGTCACCACACCCTCCACCGCCGCGGCCCTGATCCTGTTTTTCCTCGTGGCACCCCCGTTCCTCCTCCCGCTACGGCCCTTGGCAGCCTATTATTCCCGACGCCACGAGTTCGAAGCGGACGCCTACGCCGCCCGGCATACCCCGGCCTCCAGCCTCGTCTCGGCGCTGCTTAAGCTGTACAAGGACAACGCCGCGACCTTGACGCCCGATCCCCTGCGATCCGCCTTCTATGACTCCCACCCGCCGGTCGGGCTGCGCATTGCCCGGCTGAAGCAGGCGGAGCCGACTTGAGGCAAGGTCATGGTGCGCGCTTTGATGCTTGCGCTTGCCTGCCTCGCCGGGGTGGAGACCGCCTGGGCCAATCCTTTTCCCAAGGGTGATCCGGCGAAGGGTGAGCGACTCATGGCACAAGCCCAGTGCGAGGCCTGCCACCAGGCCCTGTTCGGCGGAGACGGCAGCCGCATCTACACCCGTCCTGACCGGCGGGTCAACAACCCCTCCCAGCTCCGTGCCCAGGTCCGCTTCTGCGCCACCCAGGTGAGGGCCAACTGGTTCCCGGAGGAAGAAGAGCACGTGGCCGCCTACCTGAACCAGCGGTATTACCACTTCAAGTGAGAAAGGCACACTGATGGATTGCCCGGCTGGGGATCGGCCCGACCCGGGTTGCGGGTTGATGGAAGGTCGGGTGGTGGCCGCCCACGGCCGGCGTTTCGAAGTGGAAAGTCCCGACGGCGTCCGGCGCCAGTGCGTGGTGAAGGCCAAGCGGCGCGGGGTCGCCTGCGGGGACCGGGTGCGGCTGCGGCCCACGGGGGAGGGGGAAGGCATGATCGAGGAGGTCTTGCCCCGGGAGAACCTCCTCTACCGCAGCGACGCCCAGCGGGATAAGCTGATCGCCGCGAATGTGACCCAGGTGCTGGTGG
>NZ_DAIRTR010000210.1:0-3314 GCF_036803785.1 Pelomicrobium sp.
TCCTTCGTTCACTCAAACGCAAAAGCCTGCAAAAGCTCGAGCGCTTCCCCGGGCTCTACCCCGATCACCTGGTACGGCAGGCGCGCACCTTCCAAGCCTTCGACGACGTGGTGACGGCGCCCCTGCACGGCTTCCGGGACGCGAACGACTACTGGGCCCGGGCGAGCAGCAAGCCCCATCTGACCCACATCGCGGTGCCGACGCTCATCGTCCACGCCCGGGACGACCCTTTTCTTCCCGAATGGGCCGTGCCCCGCCCCGCCGAGGTGTCCCCCGCCGTCACTCTGGAAGTGCTGGCGAGCGGAGGACACGCCGGCTTCGTCTCGGGACCCTTCCCCGGCCATCTGCAGTGGCTCCCCCGGCGAGTGCTCGGGTTCTTCGCCGCGCACGCCCCCGTCGAGCCGCCGGGGCAAGTTGGGGTAACATCCCGGGAAAGCGCGCCATCTGCCTGAGACCGGAAATGCCCGCTCGGGCAAAGACGCTCCAAAGGTGGAAGGATCGAAAGAAGGAGCCGCCGTGACGCACTATCCCAAGGAAATCTTCAAGGCCTACGACATCCGCGGCATCGTGGGGAAAACCCTCACTCCCGCCATCGTGGAGGGCATCGGCCAAGCGATCGGCTCGGAGGCCCGGGCCCGCGGCCAGAAGGCGCTCGTCATCGGCCGCGACGGGCGACTTTCCGGTCCCGAGCTCTCCCGGGCTTTGGCCCAGGGGCTCATGAAGAGCGGCGTGGACGTGATCGACGTGGGCCAGGTGGCGACCCCGGTGCTCTATTTTGCCACCCATGCGCTCCAAACCCATTCCGGCGTCATGATCACGGGCAGCCACAACCCCCCGGACTACAACGGGCTCAAGATCGTGCTGGGGGGGGAGACCCTGGCCGGCGAGGCAATCGAAGCCCTGCGCCTGCGGCTGGAGCGGGGAGACCTCACGAGCGGCGAAGCGACGTACCGTGCCCACGACATCCGCGAGGCTTACTTCGAACGCATCACCGAAGACGTGAAGCTCGCGCGCGCAATGAAGATCGCCGTGGATTGCGGCAATGGGGTAGCCGGCGCCTTCGCCCCCGAGCTCTACCGGCGCCTCGGCTGCGAAGTGGTCGAGCTCTTCTGCGACGTGGACGGTACCTTTCCCCACCATCATCCCGACCCTTCCGTGCCAGCCAACCTGGAGGACTTGAAACGTGCGCTGGCTGTCACCGACGCGGAGCTGGGGCTCGCCTTCGACGGGGATGGGGACCGGCTGGGCGTGGTCACCAAGGACGGCCGCATCGTCTATCCCGATCGACTGCTCATGCTGTTTGCTGCCGACGTGCTTTCCCGCAATCCCGGCGCCCAGGTGATTTTCGACGTGAAATCCACCCGTAACCTAGCACCCTGGATCGAGCGCCACGGGGGGCGCCCGGTCCTGTGCCGCACCGGCCACTCCTTCATCAAGGCCAAGCTGCGGGAGACCGGCGGCCTGCTCGCAGGCGAGATGAGCGGACATTTCTTCTTCAAGGAGCGCTGGTACGGCTTCGACGACGGCCTCTACGCCGGTGCCCGGCTTCTCGAATACCTGTCTAAGCAAAAAGACGTGAGCGAGACGCTCCATGCCATTCCCGACGCAGTCTCCACCCCAGAGCTGCAGCTCAAGCTCGAGGAAGGGGAAAACTACGCCCTCATTGCGAAGCTGCAGAAAATCGCTCGCTTTCCCGGGGCGGAGCGGATCATCACCCTGGACGGGCTGCGGGTCGAGTACCAGGATGGCTTCGGGCTCGCCCGCGCTTCCAACACCACCCCCGTAGTAGTACTGCGCTTCGAGGCGGAGAACGAGGCCGCGCTCAAGCGGATCCAGGAGGAATTCCGCCGAGTCATCTTGGAAGCCAAGCCCGACGCCCAGCTGCCCTTCTGACCGCTCTTCAGCCCGCCCAGCCAGGAAACAGGGCCTTGAGGCCAACCGCCATGGTCTCCACGGCGATGGCGGTAAGAAGCAGCCCCAGCAGCCGCGTCGCCACGTTAAGGCCCGTGGTTCCCAGGCGCTGGCCAAGAGGAACGGCGAGCTGTAAGACGGCCCAGAGCAGGGCGCACACCGCCAGGATGCAGCCGAGGATGGCCAGCGTGTGGGCGAGGCCTCCCCGCTCCACCGCGATAATAACGGTGCTGATGGCCCCCGGTCCCGCGAGCAGGGGAATGGCGAGGGGCACCACCCCACCGGTGGCGTGGGCGTCGAACTCCAAAGCCTCCTTCTGGGACTGGCGGATGCCACCGGGTTCGGCGTTGAGCATGGCAAGAGCCATCAACAGGAGTACTAGGCCACCGCCCACCCGGAAAGAGGCGAGGCTTCCCCCCAGGAACTGGAGCACCGCTTCCCCCGCCAAGGCGAAGCCCATGAGCACCGCCGCCACGGTGAGGGTCACGACCCGGGCCAAACGCCTGCGCTCCCGGGGCTTCCAGCCCGCGGTGAAGGCGAGAAAAAACGGGACGATGAAAAAGGGATCGAGGACCGCGGTGAGGGTGACCAGGAAGCGGGTATAGTCGGTCCAGGACGCGAGCCCCTCCATGACGCGCACCGAAGCCGGGAACCTAGCCCAAGACCGTTTTCGCCGCAGCGCGCACCGTTTAGCGGCGCTGTTTGGTACGTTTCGACCGCGCTCTCCGCACCTTAGCCCGGATCCTTCTTGTAGAGGATCATCTCGGTGCAGCGGAACAGAGCGATCTTACGCCCCGTTGCTTCATCGGTCACCACCGCGTCCCACACCTGGGTGCTCTTTCCCAAGTGCTGGGCCTGGGCCACCGAGCGAATGCCCCCCTCCCGCACCGTGCCCAGGAGATTGGCCTTGAGCTCGATGGTGGTGAAGCCGCTCGCCCCCGACGGCAGATGGGCCAGGGTGGCATAGCCACAAGAGGTATCCGCCAGGGCAATCACCGTCGCGGCGTGAAGAAAGCCGTTGGTGGCCATGAGCTCGGGCCGCACCGTGAGCCGCGCTTCCAGCTGGCCCTCCTCCACCCGGAGTACCTCCATGCCCACCAGCCCCGGGAGATGACCGGGGCTGCGCTGGTTGAGCGCCTCCACCGTCACTTCAGGGCGCCGAAAGCCCTTGATCGTTGAATCCCTGTCCCCCATTAGTTCGTCTCCTCCCGTCCGCGGCCGAAGCGGTCCGGGTGTCAGCCCAACGCCGCTCTCCCCACGGAACCACCGCCTTCAACGCCCCCGGCAGCCTCGTTGGGTCGTTGCCCCCCGCCTGAGCCAGGGAGGGCCATCGGCCGCGCCACGGAACCGCGGAAGCGCCGGAGCGGGCGCGGCCGAACAGGCCGGACCTCATTCCTTAAAGC
>NZ_DAIRTR010000211.1:0-3288 GCF_036803785.1 Pelomicrobium sp.
CACCACCGCCAATTGCACGTCGAAAGGCAGCGAAGTGGAGACGCCGTTGGGGTAGAGCTCGGTGGTGGTCAACCCCTCGGGCTCGAGAAAAACCTGGTGGGAGGTCTTGGCCGCAAAGCGCACCACTTTGTCTTCGATGGAGGGACAATAGCGAGGGCCGACGCCCTGGATCTTGCCCGAATAGAGCGGAGAGCGGTCCAAGGCCCCCCGGATGATCTCGTGGGTACGCTCGTTGGTGTGGGTGATCCAGCAGGGAAGCTGCCGGGGATGCTGGGCCGGATCCCCCAGAAAGGAGAAGACGGGGGGCGGATCGTCCCCGGGCTGTGCCTCCATCACCGAAAAGTCCACCGTGCGCCCGTCGATGCGGGGCGGTGTCCCGGTCTTTAGGCGTCCCACGGGGAGCTTCAGCTCCCGCAGCCTGGCAGCGAGGGTCAGGGCCGGCGGGTCCCCTGCCCGGCCCGCCTGGTACTGGGCAAACCCCACATGGATTAGGCCAGACAAGAAGGTGCCGGTAGTCAGCACCACGGCCCGGGCCTCGAACCGAAGCCCCAGCTGGGTCACCACCCCCGCCACCCGCTCCCCCTCTAGGAGCAGGTCATCCACCGCCTGCTGAAACAGCCACAGGTTAGGCTGGTTCTCCAACCGCCGGCGGATGGCCTGTTTGTACAGTACCCGGTCCGCCTGGGCCCGCGTGGCCCGCACCGCCGCCCCTTTACTGGCGTTCAGGATGCGGAACTGGATTCCCGCCTCGTCGGTGGCCGCGGCCATGGCACCCCCCAAGGCATCGATTTCCTTCACCAGGTGTCCCTTGCCAATACCGCCGATGGAGGGATTGCAAGACATCTGCCCGAGCGTCTCGATGTTATGGGTGAGCAGCAGAGTCCGCACCCCAGCTCGGGCCGCTGCGAGGGCCGCCTCGGTGCCGGCGTGGCCTCCGCCGACGACGATTACGTCAAAACGGGTGGGATACTGCATGGGGCAAGCGTCCTCGCTTCCTTAGGGCTGCCAATGATACTGCAATCGGGAAGGCCTCCCAATCAGGGGACGTCGGGTTTCACGTGGAACAAATGGCCGATGACGGGTTCCACGTGGAACAACCGGCTATAAATTTTATTTTATTCAGTGCGTTGAAACTCATACTCCCAGCTCGAGGGCGAGCAGCTCCTGCCGCAGGGCCAAGGACCGGGGCAGGCGCTCTCCGAGTTGCTCGAACCATTCCCGGTGGGCCCCCATTTCCCGGCGCCACTCTTCCAGGTCTACGGCCATCAGGGCTTCGAACTGGGCCCGGGAGAAGGACTCCAGCCCCCGCCAGTCGAGATCCTCGTATCGGGGCATCCAGCCGAGCCCGGTCTCCCGGGCGTTCGCTCGCCCGGCGCAGCGCTCGAAAATCCATTTGAGGACTCGCATGTTCTCGCCAAAGCCGGGCCACAGGAAACCGCCCTCGCGCCCCAGACGAAACCAATTGACGCGGAAGATGCGAGGCCGCTCCGCCACTGCCCGGCGCATGTTCAGCCAATGTTGGAAATAGTCCCCCATGTGATAGCCGCAAAACGGCAGCATGGCGAAGGGATCCCGGCGCACCACTCCCACCTGGCCGGTGGCCGCAGCGGTGGTCTCGGATCCCATGGTGGCGGCCATATAGACGCCGTCGTTCCAATCAAGGGCCTCCGTCACCAAGGGCACCGTGTCGGAGCGACGCCCGCCGAAGATGAACGCCGAAATCGGCACCCCCTCCGGGTTTTCCCACTCTGGATCCATGGACGGGCACTGGGCAGTGGGCACAGTGAAGCGGGCGTTGGGATGGGCCGCCTTGCGGCCACAGCCAGGGGTCCAGGGCTCACCCCGCCAGTCGGTGAGCACCGGGGGTGGGGTGCGGGTCATGCCCTCCCACCATACGTCTCCCTCGGGGGTCAGGGCCACGTTGGTAAATATGCCATTGGCATGGAGCGTGGCCACGGCGTTGGGGTTGGTCTCGGTGGAAGTGCCTGGGGCGACCCCGAAAAAGCCGGCTTCCGGGTTGATGGCGTAAAAGCGTCCGTCGGCCCCGGGCTTGATCCAGGCGATGTCCTCCCCCACCGTGGTGGCTTTCCAGCCCGCCAGGGCCTTTGGCGGCACGAGCATGGCCAGATTGGTTTTGCCGCAGGCGCTGGGGAAAGCGGCCGCCATGTACTTTTTTTCCCCGCTCGGGGACTCGACCCCGAGGATGAGCATGTGCTCGGCGAGCCAGCCCTGCTCCCGAGCCAGAACGGAGGCGATGCGCAGGGCAAAGCATTTCTTGCCGAGTAGCGCGTTACCCCCGTAGCCCGAGCCATAGGACCAGATTTCCTTGTCCTCGGGAAAGTGCACGATGTACTTCTCCTGGCGGTTGCACGGCCAGGGGACGTCCTTTTCCCCGGGAGCCAAGGGCATGCCAACGGAATGGACGCAGGGCACGAAATCGCCGTCCTCTCCCAGGATCTGGTATACGGCGCGTCCCATACGGGTCATGATGCGCATGCTGACCACCACGTAGGGCGAGTCGGTGAGTTCCACCCCGACGCGGGCCATGGGAGAGCCGATCGGCCCCATGGAAAAGGGCACCACGTACAACGCGCGGCCGCGCATGCAGCCGGCAAATAACCGCCGCAAGGTGGCGCGCATCTCTTGGGGGTCCACCCAGTTGTTATTGGGGCCCGCGTCTTGGCGGCGTCGGCTGCACACGAAGGTACGCTCCTCCATGCGTGCCACATCGGTGGGATCGGAGCGGGCGAGGAAGCTTTTTGGACGAAGCTGCGGGTTGAGGCGGATCAGGGTACCTGCCGCCACCATCTCGTCGCATAGGCGATCGTACTCGGCTTGGCTGCCGTCGCACCATACGATCCGCTCAGGCCGGGTGAGCTCGGCGATGGCCCGCACCCATGCGATGAGCCGCGCATGCCTCACTTCAGCTGGAGCGCCGAGCCGGCCCCCGGCGACCGCCGTGGTTCGATTCATCGTTGCACCCCTGCGTGTTGTTGGACCGGATGAGGCTCACACTTTACACGAGCCCCGGGGTATCGCGGCACCCTACTTGCCGATGCAGAAGCTAGCGAACCGGCGCGAAGCCGCGCCGTTGCGTAATTTTTTGAAAGTGAATTCTCATCGTGGGAACAAACATGGGAACACCTCCTGAAAAGACCGCCCATTTTGCCCCATCCGGCACCCGCCATCCGCCCTTGAGGTATGATGAAACGCACTGGGGGCCGGTGGACCGCAACCGAAGGGGCGTCGGCCTCATAAGCCGAAGCTGGCCGGGCGAAATTCCCGCCC
>NZ_DAIRTR010000212.1:0-3192 GCF_036803785.1 Pelomicrobium sp.
GGTCTGCTCCGGCAGGACGCGGGTCGCCCGGTTAAGCTCGGTGACGCTGAGGACCCGCCCAGGATCCAAACAGGACGCGCTGAAATCCACTTGACAAACCTTTTAATCCACATTCTCCCCGTCGGGACGGGCCTCGGCGCGGAAGCGACCGGGCATTACCTCGGGAAGCCGCGTTTTATTGTATAAGTGACTGAAAAATAAAAATAAACTTTGGCGTTCAAAAATTAATCGCGGCAGAAAAAAACTTGTAACAAAGCCAACTTAGCCCGTGCTTTTACAGATTACCCACAAAGTTATCCACAAAGGTTGTGGACAACGACCGAGGCCACTATCGGCTGTCGCGGAGGTCGCTTCAAGCGTAAGGCCTTGTGCCGTCGCGCGGCTTGCGACGCCTGGTGCTTGCGGATAGAGTTACCACATTTTTTCTGTTCGGGCTTTAGGAGCACGGATTTGTTTGCCCTCATCGAAGCGGCCGGCTGGCCGATCTGGTTTCTCATCGTCGCCTCCATCGTCGCCGTGGCCATCATCGGCGAGCGGCTCTGGTCCCTGCGCCAGAGCCAGGTGGTGCCGAAGGATCTCCTCCACCGGGTGGTGCAGGAGTATCGCAAGAATGGCGTCAGCGAGGAGCTAATCGCCCGCCTCAACCGGGGCCCGGTACTGGGGCGCGTCTTCGCCGCGGGCCTGAAAAACATCCGCAGCTCCCGGGAAATCATCAAAGACTCCATCGAGGAAGCGGGCCGCGCCGCCACCCAGGAGCTCGAGCGCTTTCTCACCATGCTAGGTAGCATTGCCGCAGTGGCGCCGCTCCTGGGTCTGTTCGGCACGGTGGTGGGCATGATCGAGATCTTTGGCTCCCAAACCCCCACGGGCAGCAATCCCATCCAGCTCGGCCACGGCATCTCCATCGCCCTGTACAACACCGCTTTCGGCATTCTGGTGGCCGTGCCTAGCATCCTGTTCTACCGCTACTTCCGGGCCAAGGTGGACGCAATGGTGGTGGAGATGGAGCTCCAAGCCATCAAGCTGGTGGAAGTCCTGATGGGCGAGCGCAGGGCATGAACTTCCAGCGCGGTCGGCAAAAGGATGAGCCGCGGATCGACTTCGTTCCGCTGATTGACGTGTTGCTGGTGATCCTGATCTTTCTCATGGTCACCACCACCTACAATCGGTACTCGGAGCTCCAGATCAACCTGCCCGAGGCAGGAGCGGAAAAGCAGCCCGAGCGTCCCAATGAGATCACGGTCGCCGTAGACCCTGCAGGGCAGTATACGGTCAATCATCAGCCGGTGCGCTTCACCGGCATCGAGGCACTGGTGGAGAGCCTGCGCCGCGCCGCGGCCGGCGCTGCCGAGCCGGTGATCGTGATCGCCGCCGACGCCAAGGCCACCCACCAGTCCGTGGTGAACGTGATGGAGGCGGCGCGCATCGCTGGCTATAGCCGCATCACGTTCACCACCCAGGCGCGGGAGCGCTAAGAGTAGCCGCGCCTCCAAGGCGGCGCGTCCATGCCAACGGACCGTGCGCTGGGATCCTTACGGCTCCTTTCTTCCGGCCCTGCTATGGGCCGATCTGCGGGACCGCTGTGCTGGCCGGCCGCAACAGGCAAACGCCCGCTGGGGCTTTGTGCGCCCTCCCTCCGAGGGAAAGACGATCTGGATCGTGGCGGCAAGCCATCCTCGCAGCGTGCGCCTCGGCGTCGAGCTCGTGCGCGCCATTCGGCAAAAGCGCCTGGACGTGCGGCTGGTGTTCACTTTCGAGCAGGAGTATCCCTGGGCCCTCGCGCCTTTGCGCGGCAGCGCTCGCACCGGCTGGGGATTCGGCCCCTGCGACCATCCCCTCGCCGTGGGGCGAACACTGCGGCGACTCAAGCCCCTCGGGATCGTGTTCGCGGGTGTCTCCCCGCGGCCTCATCTGGCTCGGGCCACTGCCCGTCTTTCCCATCGGCTACTGGTGGCGGCGATCCCTGGCCCGGCGGCGGTGTACGAACGGATCTACCCTTCCACGGAGGAGGAGGCCGCCTGCGCCGGAAGCGCTGCCGCACCGGCTGCAAATCTCCTCACCCTGGTCATGCCTTCCCAGGTGGATCCCAACTTCGCCGCCTTGGTAAACGGCCCCGCTCACCGGTCTTTGTGGTGGTGGCACGGGGTCGACCCCCGGGCGCTAGAGGGCTTCCTTGCTTCCTTCCGGGCGCTCTTCCCTCGCGACCCCCTCTTCGTCACCGGCCTCCCACTCCGGCAAGCGTCGACACTGAAGCCTGTGGCGATCAGCCACTGGGACAGGACGCCCTTGCCCGACGGGGCCCTCGTCGCCGTGGATGACCCAGCTTGGCTCCCGGCAGTGGCGGCCGCCTGTGTCGCCGCCCACTTCGACGCCCGGGACGACGAGCATCTGTGGCAGGCGTTGGGCGGCGGGGCGGTGGCGAGCCGCCGCCCTGGCATCCCGCTGCCCAAGGCGGCCTTGGCTTGCACCGTCCCAGAACGGGTCGACGCCGGTGAGGTTGTCGTTGCCTGGCAAGCTTGGCAACAAAACCCGCACCTCCAGCGGGAGTTGAAGGATCGGGCACGCCAAGCCTTCTGGGCCGAACGGCGCCTCGCGGGCAGCGTGCGCGATGAGCTGCTCGAGCGGATATTCAACTGGGATTGACCCCGGCGCCGCCCCTTCGTCAAACTGAGCCCGCACAATCCGGGGCCCGTTCCCATGACCTCCACGGCACGCTGGATCGAGCGCCATTGGTGCCAGACCACCTGGCTTGCGGCTTCGCTTGTCCCCTTGAGCCTGCTCTTCGGGGCGGCCGCCGCTGCCCGTCGCGCCCTGTACCGGGCAAGGCTCCTTCGGTCAGAGCGTCTCCCCGTGCCCGTGATCGTAGTGGGCAATCTCACCGTGGGAGGCACCGGCAAGACCCCGTTCGTCATCTGGCTCGTCGAGCGACTGCGCGCCCTGGGATGGCGGCCGGGGATCGTGAGCCGGGGCTACGGTGCCACGGAGGCCGGCCCCGCCCCGGTGCAAGCCGGCGCCGATGCGCGCCGGTTCGGCGACGAGCCCGTGCTCCTCGCGCGCCGCACCGGCTGCCCGGTATGGATCGGGAGAGACCGGGCGGGCGCCGCCCGGGCGCTCCTTAAGGAGCGGCCCGAATGCAACGTCATCGTCTCCGACGATGGCCTGCAGCACTACCGCCTCGCCCGGGACGTGGAG
>NZ_DAIRTR010000213.1:0-3137 GCF_036803785.1 Pelomicrobium sp.
CTTGAGATACTCGGTCACGACTCGGGATCCGGGGGCGAGGGAGGTCTTGATGTGCTTCTTCACGGCGAGACCCTTCTCCACCGCCTTTTTCGCAAGGATTCCCGCGGCGATCAACACGCTGGGGTTCGATGTGTTAGTGCAGGAGGTGATGGCGGCGATCAGCACATCCCCATGGCCGATCTCCACCGTCTCCGATGCCGGTCGATCCAGGGTGACCAGGTCGGGGGTGGGGCGGTTGTCCACCATCTCCACCACGTCCAAGGGTGCCGCGGCGTTCACGGATTCGGGGGAGATCACGCCGCCGCCGCTCGCTGTATGACCCGAGGCCAAGGTGGCCGGGTAGCGCCTGCCCAACTCCTCCCGGGGTTTGTTATAGCCGTTTTCGGCCATGGGCTTTGCGAAGAGCTCGGCAAAGCGGGCCTTCACCTGCCCGATCTGGATCCGGTCCTGGGGCCGCTTGGGCCCGGCCAGGGAGGGCTCTACCGTCCCGAGATCCAGCTCCAACACCTGGCTGTAATCGACGTCGCCGAGCTTTGGCATGCCAAAGAGCCCCTGCGCCTGGAAATAAGCCTTGAACGCCGAGACTTCTTCTCGGCGGCGGCCCGTGGTTTCCAGGTATTGGACCGTTTTGTCGTCCACGGGGAAAAAGCCCATGGTGGCGCCGTATTCAGGGGCCATGTTGGCGATGGTAGCCCGGTCCGGTACAGGTAGGGCCGCTGCACCTTCGCCGAAGAACTCCACGAACTTCCCCACCACCTTGGCTTTGCGCAGCATCTCGGTGATAGTAAGGACCAAGTCGGTGGCGGTCACGCCCCAGCGCAATTCCCCTTTCAGGTGCACCCCCACCACATCCGGAGTGAGGAAGTACACCGGCTGGCCCAACATGCCCGCTTCTGCCTCGATTCCCCCCACTCCCCAGCCCACCACGCCAATGCCGTTGATCATGGTGGTGTGGCTGTCGGTGCCCACCAGAGTGTCGGGGAAGTAGACCCCGTCTTTGTAATGTATCCCCCGCGCCAGGTATTCCAAGTTGACCTGGTGCACGATGCCGATACCGGGCGGCACTACGCGAAAGCTGTCGAAGGCCTGCATGCCCCACTTCATGAACTGGTAGCGCTCCCGGTTGCGCTGGAATTCCAGCTTCATGTTGAGCTCCAGGGCCTCCCGGCTCCCGTAATAGTCGATCTGTACCGAGTGATCCACCACCAGGTCCACCGGGACCAGGGGCTCGATCAGCTTGGGATCCCGGCCCAGGCGCTGGGCCACGCCACGCATGGCCGCAAGATCGGTCAACAGGGGCACGCCGGTGAAGTCCTGCAGCACGATGCGGGAGACGACGAAAGGGATCTCCTGAGTTCGGGGTGCGCTAGGACGCCAGGCGGCAAGCGCCCGCACGTGCTCCTCGGTGATTTTTTTGCCGTCGCAGTTGCGCAGCACCGACTCCAAGACGATGCGCAGGGAGATCGGCAGACGGGACACCTTCCCCAAGCCGGCCTTCTCCAAGGCCACGAGGGAGTAGAGCTTGCCCTTCTTGCCCTTGGCGGGGGTGAACTCCTTGAGCGAGTCGAAGAGGTTGTGGCTCATGGCCTGAGGTCCTTTCTTGATCCCTGAGCGGGTACGCATATGAGGGAATGCTGCCATGGGAGTCAGATCACGAACATGTCGACGAATTCGTGCACCGGGGTCGCTTCCAGGGCCTTTTGGTCCTGGCACAAAGAGAAGATCGCCGCGGCCTGCTTCGGCGGGAAGCGGCGTGCCAGGTTGGCGCGGAATTTGGCCTCCAACAAAGGAATGCCTTCGCTGCGGCGGCGCCGATGGCCGACGGGATATTCCACCACCACTTCCCCAGTCTGGGTTCCGTCCTTGAAATAGATGATGACGCCGTTGGCGATGGAGCGCTTGTCCGGATCCAAATAGTCCTTACTGAATTGAGGATCCTCCACGACCTCCATCTTCTCCCGCAGCCGGTCGATGCGTGGGTCGGCAGCGACTTCGTCCTCATAGTCGGAAGCGGTCAGCCGGCCGAAGATCAGGGGCACCGCCACCATGTATTGCAGGCAGTGGTCTCGGTCTGCCGGGTTATGCAGCGGTCCCCTCTTGTCGATGATGCGGATAGCGGACTCGTGGGTCCGAATCACGATTCTTTCGATCTCTTCGAGCCGGTCCTTCACCTGGGGGTGAAGCTGCATGGCGCACTCCACTGCGGTCTGGGCGTGGAACTCCGCCGGAAAGGAAATCTTGAACAGCACGTTTTCCATGACGTAGGAGCCGTAGGGCCGCTGGAACCTGAGCCGCTGACCGCGGAACAGCACGTCGTAGAAACCCCAGGTCCTGGCAGTGAGGGCCGACGGATAGCCCATCTCGCCCTTCTTCGCCATCAGCGCAAGGCGCACCCCCCGGCTGGTGGCATCGCCTGCTGCCCAGGATTTGCGCGATCCCGTATTGGGGGCATGGCGGTAGGTGCGCAGGCTGTGACCGTCGATCCAGGCGTTGGACACGGCGTTGACGATTTCTTCATGGGTGCATCCCAGCATGTGGGCTACGACGGCGGTGGTGGCGACCTTCACCAGGATCACGTGGTCCAGGCCCACTCGGTTGAAACTGTTCTCTAGGGCGATTACTCCCTGGATCTCGTGGGCCTTGATCATGGCCTCCAGCACCTGGCGCACGGTGAGGGGGGGTTTGCCTTGGGCGATGGCGGTGCGGGACAGCCAGTCGGCGGTGGCCAGGATGCCGCCCACATTGTCGGAGGGATGACCCCATTCGGCGGCGAGCCAGGTGTCGTTGAAGTCCAGCCAGCGGATCATGGCGCCGATGTTGAAGGCGGCCGTCACCGGATCGAGCTGGAACTGAGTGCCCGGCACCTTAGCCCCGTGGGGAACCACGGTACCGGGCACGAGGGGCCCCAGCAGCTTGGTGCAGGCCGGGTAGCCCAGGGCTTCCAGCCCGCAGCCCAGGGTATCCATCAGGCATAACCGGGCGGTGGCATAGGCCTCCGCGCTCCTAATCTCGTATTGGGTGACGTAGTCGGCGATGTCTATGAGCTCCTGGTCGGGAGCGGGGCGGACGTTTGAAGGTGGTACTTCCATGGTTTTCCCTCTCGGGCTCGTGCAAGGGGCAGCCGAGGTCCGGTATCC
>NZ_DAIRTR010000214.1:0-3021 GCF_036803785.1 Pelomicrobium sp.
CCCTTTCCCGTCAGCCCAAGCCATGGAGGGGGGAGGCCAGGCAGTCGCGGTGGAGGCGGGCGGGTGGCTGGAAGAGCCGCCGGCGGCACCCCGTCGCCGGTCCCTGGCCTGGACCGCGGGGGCGGCAGTATTGTCCCTGCTCCTGACCGTCCAGCTCGTGTACCTGTTTCGCACCGAGCTGGCGGTCCTCTCTCCCCCCCTTCGCCCATCCCTGGAGCGGGCCTGTGCGTTTCTGGGCTGCCAGGTGCCTCTCCCACGAAAAGCCCACTTCGTCTACATCGAGGCCTCTGACCTGCAAATGGACCCGCAGCGGCCCGAGCGCCTGACCCTGATGTTGGCGCTGCGCAACCGAGCGCCGTTTCGCCAGGCTTATCCCGCCATCGAGCTCACCTTGACCGACGGGGAGGGCCAGCCCCTGGCGCGGCGAGTGCTGCTGCCCCGGGACTATCTGCGGGGGCAGGGCGTCGAGGCCCAGGGGCTCGGGCCCAACACGGTGACCGACATCCGGCTCCCTCTGGAGACGGGTGAGCTGCGTCCGAACGGTTATCGCCTGTACGCGTTCTATCCCTGATGGCGCTCAAAACGACGCCCCTCATCGAGCTTCATCGCCGGCAGGGCGCCCGGTGGGTGGATTTCAGCGGCTGGGAGATGCCGCTCCATTACGGCTCCCAGATCGAAGAGCACCACCGGGTGCGTCAAGATGCCGGGGTCTTCGATGTGTCCCACATGCTGGCGATCGACTTGGAAGGTCCCGCCGCGGAAGGGCTCCTTGCCCGGCTGCTCTCCAAGGACGTGGGCCGGCTCGCCCGCTCCGGTTTAGCGCTCTACGCCTGTCTGCTCAACGAACGGGGGGGCATCGTGGACGACGTGATCGTCTATCGGCGCGGCCCCGCCGCCTTCCGGGTGGTGGTGAACGCCGGCCCGGCGGAGAAGGATTTGGCCTGGATTCAGCGCCACGGGGCAGGCCTGCCTGTGGCCATCCAGCCGCGCCGCGATCTCGCCCTCCTGGCGGTGCAAGGGCCGAACGCCCGGCGGCGCGCCGCCGCGGCACTGCCTGGGATCGGCGCCGTCTTGCTGGGTCTCGCCCGCTTCCAGGGGGCGGAAGCGGACGGCGTCTTCGTCGCTCGCACGGGCTACACCGGCGAGGACGGCTGCGAGTTGATGCTTCCCGCCGACCGGGCCGAGGAGACGTGGCAGGCCTTGCTCGAGGCGGGCATTGCCCCGTGCGGGCTGGGCGCCCGAGACAGCCTGCGGCTGGAAGCCGGACTCAATCTGTACGGCCAGGACATGGACGAGGGCGTCACCCCCTTCGAGTGTGCTCTGGGCTGGGCGGTGGATCTGGACGGGGCACGGGACTTCGTGGGGCGTGCGGCCTTGACGGGCGCGCATCCCCGCTGGCAGCGCTTGGGGCTCGTGCTGCAGGACAAAGGGGTCCTGCGCCATGGCCAGCGGGTTCAGACGGCCGCAGGCGAGGGCGTTGTCACCAGCGGCGGTTTCGCGCCGACCCTGGGCCGTTCCATCGCTCTCGCGCGCCTGCCCTTGGGCGTTGCGCCGGACGCGTCCGTCCTGGTGGCGATTCGCGATAAAATGGCGCGAGCCAAGTGCGTGCAACCGCCATTCGTGCGCGAAGGCAAGCCGCGCATCGCCCTCTGAGTGTGCTTTTAAGCCGCGGGATAGGCACGCAGGGAAAGAAGCCGCTCACTTCCGCTCGTGAAAGGCAAAAAAAAGGAACAGTCCATGACCGCACCCGATCATCTGCGCTATACCAAGACCCACGAATGGGCGCGCCTGGACGATGATGGCCTGGTGACGGTGGGCATTACCCATCACGCCCAGGAACAGCTCGGCGACATGGTATACGTGGAGTTGCCGCAAGTGGGCAAAGCGTTCAAGGCTGGCGCCGAATGCGCGGTGGTGGAATCGGTGAAGGCCGCCGCTGACGTCTATGCCCCCGTGGGTGGCACCGTGATGGCGGTGAACGAGCTGCTCGAGGCCCATCCCGAGCAGTTGAATCAGGACCCCTACGGTGCCTGGATCTTCAAGCTCAAACCCGAAAATGCCGAGGACTTGAAGCGCCTGCTGAGCGCCGCCCAGTACCAATCCATGGTGGAAGCCGACGAGGGTTGATCCGGTGGCAGGTCGCACCTTGGGCGTGGAATCGGCGGGGCGGGGGCGCTCCCATTTTACGCATTAGGCTTTGCAATGCCCTTCATCCCCCACACCGAGCGGGACGTGGCCGAGATGCTCGATGCCATCGGCATCGAGGCCCTGGACGAGCTGTTCGACGAGATCCCTGCGAGCCTCAAGCTCGACACTCTTGCGGGGCTTCCGCCAGCCCTCGGAGAGGCCCAGGTCACCCGGCTCTTGCTGGAGCGTGCCGAGGGCGACGGCCGCTATCTCAACTTCTGCGGTGCCGGCGCCTACGAGCATTTCGTGCCCGCCGCCGTGTGGCAGCTCGTCACCCGCGGGGAGCTTTACTCCGCCTATACGCCTTACCAGGCGGAGGCGAGCCAGGGGACGCTGCAGCTCATGTACGAGTACCAGTCTATGATCTGCGCCCTGACCGCCATGGAAGTAGCCAACGCGGGCCTCTACGACGGCGCCTCCGCTCTGGGCGAGGCGGTGCTCATGGCTGTGCGCTGTCACGGCGGTGGGGCTGAAGCTGGGCGCCGGGTGCTGCTTCCCCGCACGGTGCATCCGGCTTACCGGGCGGTCGCTCGCACCCTCACCCGGCCCCAGGGCATCGAACTCATCGAGGTCCCGTTCGATGCGCCGAGCGGTCGCACCGACTTGCGGGCCCTGGAAGCCATGGATACCACAGGCTGCGTGGCGCTCGTGATCCCCCAGCCCAATTACTTCGGCGTGCTGGAGGACGCCGATGCCTTGTGCCGCTTCGCCCGCGCCCGGAAACTGCTCGTCATCGGGTTGGTGAACCCGCTGGCAGCTGCTCTCCTCAAGCCGCCAGGAGAATGGGAAGGGGGCGGGGCCGACATCGCCGTGGGGGACGGCCAGCCCTTGGGC
>NZ_DAIRTR010000215.1:0-2985 GCF_036803785.1 Pelomicrobium sp.
CCTTGTGGGTGCTCGATGAGCCTTTCGCCGGGCTGGACCAGGAGGCGATCAGCCTGGTGCAGGAGCTTGTGGAAAAGCACCTGGCGCAGGGGGGGATCGCAGTGGTGACGACCCACCAGGAGCTGCAAATCCGGGGTACCCGGGTGCATCGACTCCTCCTTGCCGGGTGAGCCGATGCTGGCTGCCTTGCGCTCGGTGGTGGTGCGAGACCTGACGCTCGCCCTGCGCCAGCGTTCGGATGTGATGACAACCCTGTTTTTTTTTGTCATTGTGGTGAGCCTCTTTCCTCTGGGAGTAGGACCGGAACTGGACAAGCTGCGGCCGCTCGCGGCCGGCGTCGTCTGGGTAGCGGCGCTGCTCGCTTCCATGCTTTCTCTGGGACGAGTGTTTGCCCATGACTATACGGACGGTACCCTGGAACAGCTGCTGGTTTCTCCCCAGCCCCTTTCCCTGCTGGTGTTGGGTAAGATTATTGCTCACTGGATCGTCTCTGGCGTTCCCCTGGTGGTGATGGCCCCTCTTCTTGGGTTGCAATACGACTTGTGGGGCAGACCCCTCGCGGTATTGGTCCTGTCCCTGTTGCTTGGCACGCCAGTCCTGTCTGCCATCGGAGCAGTGGGCGCTGCTCTCACCCTCGGCCTGCGCGGCGCGAGCGTTCTGGTAGCCCTACTGGTTCTTCCTTTATATGTCCCGGTGCTGATTTTCGGTGCGGGTGCGGTGGACGCAGCGGCTTCGGGGATCGACATCGAGGGTCATCTTTCCCTTCTGGGGGCCTTCCTGCTGGTGTCCCTGGCGCTCGCGCCCTGGGCTGCCGCTCTCGCCTTGCGGGTCTCGATGGAGTGAGAGCGGGTGAAGCGCGTGACCATCAACTGGTTCAAGTATGCCTCTCCGGCCACCTTCTATGCCCTGGCGGGTCGTCTGATCCCCTGGTTTAGCGCGGCTTCCGTGCTGCTCTTTGTCGTGGGCCTGTATCTGGGTTTCTTCGTCGCCCCCACCGATTTCCAGCAGGGAGAGGTCTACCGCATCATCTTCTTACACGTGCCGGCGGCCTGGATGTCCATGTTCCTCTACGTGGTAATGGCAGGCTACTGTGCCCTGGGGCTCGTCTTTAACACCCGGCTCTCCTTCATGATGGCACGAGCCATCGCCCCGACCGGAGCGCTGTTCACTTTCATTTCCTTGTGGACCGGAGCACTGTGGGGGCGACCTACCTGGGGCACCTACTGGGTGTGGGACGCGCGGCTGACCTCCCAGCTGATCCTCTTCTTTCTCTACCTCGGCTATCTCGCGCTGCAGGCGGCGATCGAAGACCCGCGCCGGGGTGACCGGGCCGGTGCGGTGCTGGCGCTGGTCGGAGTGGTCAACGTGCCCATCATCTATTATTCGGTCGACTGGTGGAACACTTTGCATCAGGGAGCATCGGTGAGCTTGACCGCTGCTCCCAAAATGGCCGCCATCATGCTGCAGGCCATGCTCGTCATGGCGGTCGCCTGCTGGACTTATTCGGTCGCCGTAATTCTGGCGCGGGTGCGCTGCATCATCCTAGAGCGGGAGCGGCGCGCCGCCTGGGTGGCCGAGCTTTCGGAAAGGACGGCATGAACTGGGGTAGTCTGGAAAATTTCCTTGCGATGGGGGGCTACGGCTTCTACGTGTGGGGAGCCTATGCGATTTCTCTGCTCACCCTGGCGATCGAGGTAGTGGCTGTTGCGCGTCGGCGCAGGGCACTGCGCACGGTCTCGGGGAATATGGAGAGGAGGGGGGCTGGGACGTGAAGGCTCGGTATAAACGCCTGGCCATGGTAGCAGCCGCCTTGGCGCTGCTCGCCCTCGCCACCGGGCTGGTGTTGAACGCATTTCGCACGAATCTCGTGTTTTTTTTCACCCCTTCCCAGGTGGCAGCCCAGGAAGCTCCCCTCGACAAAGCCTTCCGCATCGGCGGCCTGGTGGAGGAAGGCAGCCTGCGGCGAGAGCCGGACGGGCTGACGGTGCGCTTCAACGTGACTGACACTGCCAAGACCATCCCAGTCGTCTACCGGGGGATCCTTCCCGACTTGTTCCGCGAGGGCAAGGGCGTGGTGACCCAGGGCCGACTGCGAGAAGATGGCGTGTTCGTCGCCACCGAGGTGCTGGCCAAGCACGACGAGAACTACATGCCTCCCGAGGCCGCCCATGCGCTGGAGCAGGCAAGCAAGGCCCAGCGGACGGTGGTGGAAGGGGCCCAATGAGGATAGGCCATGATTCCTGAGATCGGTCAGTTCGCCCTGATCCTGGCCCTCCTATTGGCGTTCGTCCAGGGAACCGTTCCCATGATGGGTGCGGCGCTGGGAATACGCCGCTGGATGGCGGCGGCCCGACCGCTCGCTCACGGGCAATTCGTCTTCGTGGCTATCGCCTTCGGTTGCCTTCTGTGGTCGTTCGTGCACAACGACTTTTCAGTACTTAACGTGGCAAACAACTCCAATTCGCTGCTACCCCTGCATTATCGTATCACCGCGACCTGGGGCTCCCACGAAGGCTCCCTACTGCTCTGGGCCCTGATGCTCGCTCTTTGGACAGTGGCGGTAACGGTCTTCAGTCGGCGCCTGCCCGAGGAGATGGTGGCCCGGGTGGTGAGCGTCATGGGGCTCGTGAGCGTGGGCTTTCTGCTGTTCATGCTGCTCACTTCCAATCCCTTCGAGCGGCGCCTTCCCGCCGCGCCCGAGGGCCGCGACCTCAACCCGCTGCTGCAGGACCCGGGCATGGTAATTCATCCCCCGTTGCTATACATGGGCTACGTGGGTTTCTCAGTCGCTTTCGCCTTCGCTGTCTCGGCGCTCCTTTCCGGGCGTCTGGACGCCTCCTGGGCGCGCTGGTCCCGTCCCTGGACCACTTGTGCCTGGATGTTTCTCACCTTGGGCATTATGCTGGGTAGCTTCTGGGCCTATTATGAGCTGGGCTGGGGCGGCTGGTGGTTCTGGGACCCGGTGGAGAACGCCTCCTTCATGCC
>NZ_DAIRTR010000216.1:0-2975 GCF_036803785.1 Pelomicrobium sp.
GGATCTTCCTGCTAGCCCTGGGGGTGGCGGGCTGCTCGGGGGGGTTGCTGCGCAAGGAGATCGACTACAAGTCTTCCAGCAAGCTGCCGCCCCTGGAAATTCCCCCCGACCTGACGGCGCCCAGCACGAGCGACCGCTACACCGTGCCGGACGTGAACGCCCCGGGATCCGCCACCTACTCCGTCTACAGCGCCGAGCGCGCCGGCCGCCCCCAGCCCTCGGGGGTGTCCACTCTCTTGCCTGAGAACGCGCAGGTGCGCATCGAGCGGGCAGGCAGTGAGCGCTGGCTGGTGGTGAACCAGCCGCCAGAGAAGGTCTGGCCCGTGGTGCGGGATTTCTGGCTGGAGCTGGGCTTCATCATCGCCACCGAGATCCCGGAGGCGGGGGTGATGGAGACCGACTGGGCGGAGAACCGGGCCAAGATCCCCCAGGACTTCATCCGTGACACCCTGGGCAGGGTGCTGGACCAGCTGTGGTCCACCGGCGAGCGGGACAAGTTCCGTACCCGGCTGGAACCGATCCAGGATCGCACCGCCACCGAGGTCTACATCAGCCACCGGGGGATGGTGGAGCGGCTGGTGGGCAGCAATCCCAACGAGCCCCAGGGCTCCGTGTGGGAGCCGGTGCCTCCCAATCCCGACTTGGAGGCGGAGATGTTACGGCGGCTGGCGGTGCGCTTTGGCGTGGAAGAGGAGCGCACTCGGCAACTGCTCGCAGCGCCGAGCCGGGAACCCCAGGCGAGCCTGATCGCGGAGGCGGGTGCCCTGGCCCTGGTGGATCCCTTCGACCGGGCGTGGCGACGGGTGGGGCTCGCCCTGGACCGGGTGGGTTTCACTGTGGTGGACCGGGACCGCTCCAACGGGATTTACTACGTGCGCTACGCTCCCCTGGAGACCCAGCCGAGGAAAGAGGGTGGGTTCCTCTCGCGGCTTGCTTTCTGGCGCAGCAGCGAGGAGGCAAAACCCAGGCCGGAGCAGTATCGCGTCCACGTGGAGCCTGCAGGAGAGGGGACCCGGGTGAGCGTGCTCAACAAGGAAGGTCAGCCGGAAAGGTCCGAAACCGGCAAAAAGATCCTGAGCCTGCTGTACGAACAGCTCAAGTGAGGGCAGAGGCGTCGCGCATGCCGGGCGAAGGAAAGGGATGAAACGCCGCGCCAGGCTGCGAGGCATGGCAATCCCCCTTCTCTCCATCCCGGCGTCATGATACGCTTCGCCTCCCTCGGCAGCGGCAGCGCCGGCAACGGCCTGCTGGTGATGGCGAACGGGACCTGCGTGCTCCTCGACTGCGGGTTTGCGCTCCGGGAAACCGAGGCCCGACTCGCCCGGCTGAAGGTGGATCCCAGCGGACTGGACGCGCTCTTGGTCACCCACGAGCACGAGGACCACGCCGGCGGCGTTGCCCGTCTAGCGGCCCGCTACGGCATTCCCGTGTATCTCACCTATGGCACCCGTCGCGCCCTGGAATCGGTCCTGCTTCCCGCCACCGAAGTGCATCTGATTGACAGCCATACCCCTTTCGCCGTGGGGGCGCTGGAGATTCATCCGTTCCCCGTGCCCCATGATGCCCGGGAGCCTGTCCAATTCGTCTTCACCGATGGGGCAGTGCGCCTGGGAGTGCTGACCGACACCGGTAGCCCCACGCCCCACATCCGGGAGATGTTGAACGGCTGCCAGGCGCTGGTCCTGGAGTGTAACCACGATCCCGACATGCTGGAGAAGGGGCCCTATCCCCCGTCCCTCAAACGGCGGGTGGCAAGCCGCTATGGGCACCTGGCCAATCCGGCGGCTGCCAAGCTCCTTGCCAGCCTGGACACGGGCCGCTTGCAGCACCTGGTCGCTGCCCATCTGAGCCAGACCAACAACACACCCAGTCTGGCCCGGCGTGCTCTGGCCCAAGCCTTGGCCTGCGCGCCCGAGTGGATCGGCGTAGCGGATCAGGGTTGCGGCTTCGACTGGCGCGAGATCCGTTGACGCCTTCTCAAGCAGGAATGAAAAAGGCCGGCTTGCGCCGGCCTTTTGTCACGAGCCTGATCCAGCGACTCGGATTACTTGGGTTGCTCTTCTTTTTTCTCCTCGGCGGGCGCCGCGGCAGGGGCTGCCTGACCTTCGGCAGGCTTGGCTTCACCCGCAGGGGCGGCCGCGGGTGGCTGGGCTTCGGCCGGCTTCGCCTCGGGCGCAGCCGCTTGCTGGGCCGGGGCGGGCGCCGGGGCGGCCTGTTGCGCGGGCGCTGGCGCCGTGGCCGTTTCTTCTTTCTTGCCGCAGGCGCTCAACGCCACGGCGGCGAGGGCTACAAGGAGGATGGAGCGTTTCATAGAGGGGTTATCCTTCGAAAAGTTGATCATGTCCTGTTGTGTTCCAGGCCGGCATCCCAGGAACCTGTACGTGCAAGTCTCCCCTACTGTCGGCGAGACCCGGTTGCCTGTACAGGCTCCTGTGGAACCGTCCAGCGCCTTGATCCGGAGGATGGGCGTTGGCAGATCCGGATTCCGGCCGGCAGTGCATTCTAGCAAAAACGTGGGAAAAAGCATTAGCAGGCTGTCTTTTTATACAGATCATGGGGGGCGTCGCGACGCTACGTCGCGGCCTTTACCCAGGGCGAGATACCCGGCCCGGTACCACTGGTACAGCGCTTCCCGGGCGGCGGGAGGCAGCGGCATCCTGGGCGGCAGCCGACGGGTATCCGCGAGCCGCCTCAAGGCTTGCCGAGAGGCCCCTTCCACCTGTAGCGCTTCGCCGTTGATGTAAATCCCCCGCGGGCTGTACAGCATGCGGCTCTTGATGTCCAGGACGACCCCCCGCCGCGCCGCCTCACGAGCGAAGCCATTCGCGCTCAAAGGACGCGTGGGCGGAGAAAACACCACCGTGGGCTTCGGCTCGGAAAGGTAGACGCCGGCAAACTCCTCCACTTCCGTCGGTCCCCAGCGGATGCGGGCGAGCACCCGGGCAAAACGCTGCACCATCTGGGGGGGAATACGG
>NZ_DAIRTR010000217.1:0-2944 GCF_036803785.1 Pelomicrobium sp.
GAGCTGGACCTGGCATGATGCAGGCTCGCCGCCGGACACGGCGCAGCGCCTCTTGTCCGGTGCGAGCAGGTCCGCCCTGCCGCCGAGAAAGCCGCCGCGCTAGTGACGCGCACAGGATTCCGAGGCCGCAGCCGTGAGGGGGGTGAAAGCAACGGCGCCGCAAACAGCCTGCAGGGGCAGGCGCATTCGAGCAACCTCTCCGGCCACTACGCGCTCGGCCGACATCGATGCCAGCGCCACCAGCGGCTGGAACAGCGGCACGGGCTTTGTGCCGATCGGCGCGTTTTCCAATCGCTTCACCGGCCGCTTCGACAGGCTGGGGCACACTATCAGCAACCTCGTCATCGACCGGCCGTCCACCGATGACGTCGGCCTGTTCGGCGTTGTCGAGGGCGCCCCGCTGCGTAACGTGGGGCTATCCGGTGGCCGCGTGACGGGTAGGAAGGGGTTCGGCGAGCTAGTGGGGCGAAACAGCGTCGGCGCGGTCTCGGCGAGCTACGCCATGGGCCAGGTGTCCGGTACAGCCGATTTCATCTGCGGGCCGGTGGGGTTCAACGGCTTGGGCGGCACGGTCTCGAATAGCTTTTGGGACACTGAGACCGGGGGCCAGGCCACGAGCGCCGGGGGCGCGGGTACCATCGGCAGGACAACCGCCGAGATGAAGCAGTTTGCCACCTACGCGGCGGCGGGCTGAGACATCGGTGATGCGTGCGGCACGGGCAGAACCTGGCGCATCTACGAGGGGCAGAGCCATCCGCTCTTGAGGAGCTTTCTCACGCCGCTTGCCATCGATGACCGCTCGCTCTGAAGGCAAGACCTACGATGGGGTCGCAATCACCAGCCTGCCGGCGGGGCTCTTCATCTTCACGATCTCGGCCGCGCACGACCCGAGCAAGATTCTCTTCGGCGGCAGTGCGAACGCGGTGCAGGGGGTGGGCCGCTACACCGCGGCGATCTACTCGAACCAGCAGGGCTACGACCTCATCGGTACGCACAGCGTGGCCTACACCATCTCCACGCCCGTGCCCTGGCGGCGCTGCCGGCGAGGCCACCGCCAGCGCACAGCAGGCGGCGGGCGCCGACAGGTCCCCCGCTGCCGCACCAGAGGCAAACACGGGCGAGTGCGAAGCGAGCGCCGCGCCGCTGCTCGCCGTGCTCGTGCCCCTGCAAGAGACGGGCATCCGCCTGCCCGAGGGGTTTCTTTCCGAAGGCGAGGAACGCAAGCAACGCCGCTGAAAGGAGCGAGCATCCATGAACCGCGCCTACCTCCTCATCTGGAGCGAAGTGCATTCCGCCTTCATCGCTATGGCCGAAATGGCCCGCGCGCGGGACAAGCGAAGCGGCGCGCTAGTGCTGGCTGCCAGCGAGAGGGGCAAGATTTACCTCAGGGTGGCTCACCGCTGCCGTGGGCAGCACGGCGCAACCGCTCGCGGTTTTTACGGATCCGGCGGGCTGACCGCGGACCAGCCCCTGAGGGGGATCGCGTCTCGGGACTGCCGGACGAAGGTGGAAGCGCGGCTGCCGAACAAAGACATGGGCTTCGTACGGGCGGGCGAGCGGGCCGCGACCCAGGTCGCGACCTTTCCATTTGCCCGCCACGACACGATTCCAGCGCGAGTGACCTTCGTCTCGAACGCCGCTGCCCACGGCGACATCAGAGGCTAATGTTCTAGACACGGCTTGTGCTGGCACGATCCGCCCTCCAGGTGGACGGGCCTACCGTGGCACTCACTCCCCGGCATAGCGGTCTCCGCGGAGATCAAGACGGGGCGATGGGGAGTGATCGAGGACTTGCGGTCCTCCTTGTGGCGGACCGCAAAAAGGGAGCCTGTGGGAGCGCCAGCGCCAGGTGTTAAGGGCACTCCTTCAACGCCCCCGGCTCGGACGTCACGTCACCGGCACCACCCGCAGGGAAAAGTCTATAGCCTTCACATCCTTGGTGAGGCTGCCGATGGAGATGCGGTCCACGCCCGCCTCGGCGATGGCGCGCACGTTTTCCAGGCAGATGCCGCCGGAAGCTTCCAGCTCGGCACGGCCGGCGGTCAAGCGTACCGCTTCCCGTAAGGCGTCCAAGGGGAAATTGTCAAGCAGAATGAGCCGGGCGCCGGCGGCGAGCGCCTCCTCAAGCTGGACCAGGTTTTCCACCTCGATTTGGATCGGCACCGAGGGGTCTACTCGGCGGGCGGCGGCCAGAGCCTCCCTCACGCCACCGGCCACAGCGATGTGGTTCTCCTTGATCAGGATGGCGTCATAGAGCCCCATGCGGTGATTGACGCCGCCGCCCAGGCGCACCGCGTACTTTTGCGCAAAACGCAGCCCGGGCAGGGTCTTGCGGGTGTCCAGGATGCGCGCGCGGGTGCCGGCCACCGCTTCCACGCAGCGCCGCGTGGCGGTGGCTACCCCCGATAGGGTCTGAAGGAAGTTAAGGGCGGGCCGCTCCGCGGAAAGGAGCGCTCGTGCCTGACCCTGGAGCAGGCAGACCTCGATGCCCGGGGACAAGGCGCCGCCCTCAGGGACATTCCACTGGATCTCCACGGTCGGGTCGAGCTGGCGGAAGCAGGCCTCGAACCAAGGGGCACCCGCCAGCACCGCATGATCCCGACAGATCAGCCGTGCCCGGGCCATCATGTCTTGGGGCAGGAGCTGGGCGGTCAGGTCTCCGGGCCCCAGGTCTTCTTCGAGCGCCCGGGCGACGTCCCGGGCCACATGCTCGTGGAGGGCTGGACTCATCGGGCTAGCGGACGTGCTGGGGAAGATCGGTCAAGGCCTGCAGGACGGCATCTGGCTCGTGCCCCAGCTCGTCGGCTGTGGCGTTGAAGCGATTGATCCAAAAGACATGGAAGCCGAACGCCTTGGCCCCCGCCGCGTCCCAATAGTTGGACGAGACGAACCCCACTTCGTGCTTGTCTAGCCCAAGGCGGGCGGGGGCCAGGGCGTACACGGA
>NZ_DAIRTR010000218.1:0-2932 GCF_036803785.1 Pelomicrobium sp.
GCCCTGAGCCCGGCCCCCGAGCCGGCCGCCGCTCCCAAGTTGCCCGAGGGGCACGTGATCAAGTCCCCCATGGTGGGAACGTTCTATCGCTCCTCCTCCCCCGGCGCCAAGCCTTTCGTGGAGGTGGGCCAGACGGTGAAGGCAGGCGATACCCTGTGCATCATCGAGGCCATGAAGCTCATGAACGAGATCGAGTCGGATGTGGCCGGGGTGGTCAAGGCCATCCTGGTGGAGAACGGTCAACCGGTGGAATACGGCGAACCCCTGTTTGTGATCGAGCGAGCAAGCCCATGAGCGGCCGGAACTCGACCTCCGATCGAGCCGCGGTGAGCCATGTTTGAGAAAATTTTGATTGCGAACCGCGGCGACCACACGCCGCATAGCGGCTTGTGGCGGTGGAGGCTAACGGGCGCAAAGCGCCCGTTAAGTGAGCGTAGGCGAGCGGCCGGAACTAGATCGCAGATCGAGCCGCGGTGAGCCATGTTTGAGAAAATTTTGATTGCGAACCGCGGCGAGATCGCCCTCCGCATCCAACGTGCTTGCCGGGAGCTGGGCATCAGGACCGTGGTGGTGCACTCGGAAGCCGACGCGGAGGCGAAGTACGTGAAGCTCGCCGACGAGTCCGTGTGTATCGGCCCGGCGCCCTCGGCCCAAAGCTATCTCAACATTCCCGCCATCATCAGTGCTGCGGAGGTGACCGACGCCGAGGCCATTCATCCGGGCTACGGCTTCCTCTCGGAAAACGCCGACTTCGCCGAGAGGGTGGAAAAGAGCGGTTTCGTCTTCATCGGGCCGCGCCCCGAGACCATCCGCCTCATGGGCGACAAGGTGAGTGCCAAGAACGCCATGAAGAAGGCGGGAGTGCCCACGGTGCCCGGTCACGATTCGCCGCTGCCGGACAACCCGGCCGAAATCCGCCGCATCGCCAGATCCATCGGCTACCCCGTGATCCTGAAGGCCGCCGGGGGCGGCGGTGGGCGCGGCATGCGGGTAGTGCACACGGAAGCGGCCTTGCTCAACGCCGTCGCCACCGTCCAGGCGGAAGCTCAGGCGGCCTTCGGCAATCCAGCGGTGTACATGGAGAAGTTCTTGGAGAATCCCCGCCACGTGGAGATCCAGGTGCTCGCCGACGAATACCGCAACGTGATCCACCTGGGCGACCGGGACTGCTCCATGCAGCGGCGCCACCAGAAAATCATCGAAGAGGCGCCGGCTCCCGGGCTGACCCCGCGCCAGCGGGAGAAGATCGCCGAGCGCTGCGTGGAGGCTTGCCGGCGCATCGGCTACCGAAGCGCGGGCACCTTGGAGTTTCTCTATGAGGACGGGGAATTCTACTTCATCGAGATGAACACCCGGGTCCAAGTGGAGCATCCGGTGACCGAGATGATCACCGGAGTGGACATCGTCAAGCAGCAGATCCTGATCGCTGCGGGCGAGCGCCTGAAGTTCCGCCAGCGGGATATCGTCTTCCGCGGTCACGCCCTCGAATGCCGCATCAACGCCGAGGATCCCTTTACCTTTAGCCCCAGCCCGGGTCGCATCACCTCCTACCACCCTCCGGGGGGGCCCGGGGTAAGGGTGGATTCCCATGTCTACCAAGGCTACTTCGTCCCGCCCCACTACGATTCCCTGATCGGCAAGGTCATTACTTACGGCGATACCCGGGAGCTGGCCATCGCCCGCATGCGCTCGGCCCTCTCGGAAATGGTGGTGGAGGGCATCAAGACCAACATCCCTCTGCACCAGGAGCTACTCATGGATACCGCTTTCCTGCAGGGTGGGGTGAGCATTCACTATCTAGAGCAGAAGCTGGCGGGTACGGCTAAGAAGAAAACCGCATGAAGGGCTGGCTAGCCCTGTCCCTCTCGGTGGAGGCGGCTCACGCCGTCGCCCTCTCCGACGCCCTCGAGGCCCTGGGGGCGATCTCGGTGGAGCTGAGCGACGGGGCAACCGAAACCGCAGCCTTGGACGACACGCCGGAGCAGCCCTTTCCCCTATGGGCCCGTTGCCGGATCACCGCCCTCTTTCCCGAGGGGGCGGATGGGCGGGCGATTGCAGAGGAGGCCGCCCGGCTTGCCGCCCTGCCGACGGTCCCTACCCTAGAGATCATTCCGGTCTCGGAACGGGACTGGGTGCGGGAGACCCAGTCCCAGTTTGGGCCCTTTCAAGTGAGTTCCCGGCTGTGGGTAGTGCCGAGCTGGGCAGCGCCCCCGCCTCATGCCCTCATCGCGCTGCGGCTCGATCCCGGGATTGCCTTCGGCACCGGAAGCCACCCCACCACGCGTCTCTGCCTGCGCTGGCTTGACGCCACGGTGGGCGGTGGTGAACATGTGCTGGATTACGGCTGCGGCTCCGGGATCCTGGCCATCGCCGCGCTGAAGCTGGGCGCTGCCCGGGCCGTGGGGGTAGACATCGATCCGCTCGCCCTGGCGGCGAGCCGAGAAAACGCCCGGCTGAACCAGGTGGCTGCCGAATTCCTCGACCCAGCCCAGCTTCCCACCAACTTCCACGCCGACCTCCTGGTGGCCAACATCCTGGCGAGGCCCTTGATGCTGCTCGCCCCCGTGCTGGTTCAGGCCCTCAAGCCCGGCGGGCGGCTCGCCCTGGCGGGCATCCTGGAGGAGCAAGCCGAGGCGGTGGCAGAGGCTTACCGGCCGGCGCTGGTCCTCACCGTGGCGGCGGCGGAGGAAAACTGGGTGTTGCTCGCAGGGGAGAGAGGCGCTCCATGACCATGGCGACCCGCTGCCCGGAGTGCGGGACCCTTTTCCGCATCACGGCGGAGCAACTCCAGGCGCGGGAGGGTCGCGTGCGCTGTGGCCGTTGCCGGCAGGTCTTCAATGCCCTCGATACTCTCACCAGTGTGCCCGATCCCCCGGTCGTCGACGCGGTGCAATCCGCGCCTCAGCCCGCTGCGGTGCCATCGGCGCAAGAA
>NZ_DAIRTR010000219.1:0-2928 GCF_036803785.1 Pelomicrobium sp.
CCAAAACGCCCGGGGCGGCGCGGCCGCGCCGGTGGAGCGGGGCAACCTGATCATGGTGGCAAGCGCCGTTCCCGGCGAGGGCAAAAGCTTTGTCGCCGTGAATCTCGCCATGAGCATGGCCATGGAGCGGGACACCTACGTGCTGCTGGTGGACACGGATGTGGCTGGCCGGTCGCTGCCAGCCATTTTGGGCGTGCGATCTGCCGGTCCGGGCCTGCTCGACTTGCTGAGCAATCCCGGCCTGGATCCCGCGGAAGCGCTGCTGCGCACCAATGTGGAGCACCTATCCCTGCTGCTGGCAGGGCGCCGCCATCCCCACGCCACCGAGCTCCTGGCGAGCGAAGCCATGCGGGCCCTGTTGAATGAGCTCGCCTCCCGCTACAATGACCGCGTCATCATCTTCGACTCGCCGCCCTTGCTCGCCACCCCGGAGGCACGGGTGCTCGCCACCTACATGGGCCAGATCGTGTTGGTGGTGGAGGCGGATCGCACCACCCACGCCACCGTTCGTCAAGCTCTGGAGACCCTGGAGCCCTGCCCGGTGGTCATGACGGTGCTCAACAAGGCCGCCGAGTCGGAAGTCGGCTCCTATTACGGCTATCGCCAGCAGACTGCGGACTGACACCCTTGCGCCCGCACCCCGTGGTCTTCGCCTCCATGCCCCTCCGCCACGGCAAAGCGATCAAACACGCTTCAGTACAGCGCGTTTTTACAAGCGGCCGTCTCTGGTTCGCCGCGCTTCGCCGGGCGCCTCGCAGCCTGCGGCGACTCGCCCGGGGGGCGGCTATCCATGCCCCGGTCAGCCATTGCGCCGGATTCCTGCTCGGGGCAGCGCTCGCGGGCCTTGCGGCCACCGCCCAGGGCGCCGACTGGAAGCTGGAAAAAGGAATCTCGGCGCGGGCAACCTACACGGACAACGTGAATCTCGCCCCCAGCGGCCGGGAGGAAAGCGACCTCTACACCGAGGTGCGGCCCCACCTCGGCATCCGGGGCAAGGGCGGGCGGCTCCAGCTTTCCGCCGACTACTCGCCGCGGTTGCTCTATTACGTGAACGAGAACTCCCGCAGCCGCGTCGCCCACGAGCTTGCCTCCTCTGCCAAGCTGGAGGCCATCGAGAATTTCTTCTTCATCGACGCCAACGCCGACATCTCCCAGGAGTTCGTCTCCCCCTTCGGCCCCCAGCCCGGGGACGTGGGCCTCGACAGCGGCAATCGCATCGAGACCCGCAGGCTGCGAGTCTCGCCCTACATCCAGGGCCGGACCGTGGGCAACATCGACTACCTCGGCCGCTACGAGACCACGTGGACCGATACCGACCGGGAGAGCCTCGCCAACGCCCGGCGCACCCGGTGGCTGGGGCGCCTTTCGGGGCCGCCCCAGCGCATCGGCTGGAGCGCCGAGGCGTTTCGCGAAGAAACCAAATTCGAAGACCAGCAGACGTTCACCAATAACCTGGGGCGCCTGATCGTCTCCTATCGGGTGGTTCCGACCTTTCGGCTGGAGGCTCGGGGCGGTTACGAGCAGAACAACTTCGGGCTCACCGACCGAGAGGGAGCCATCTACGGCGCCGGCCTCGACTGGCGCCCGACCCCCCGAACGGTGATGAACGGCTTCTGGGAGGAGCGCTTCTTCGGCAGCTCCTTCGGGGCGAACATCACCCACCGTACCCGGCTCACCGCGTGGCGGCTCGCGGCCTCCCGCGACATCAGCGACTTCCCCCAGGAGCTCTTCACCCTGCAGCCCGGCTTCACGCCGCTGCTTTTGGACGCCATTTTCGCCACCCGCATCCCGGACCCGGTGGAGCGGTTCGACGCCGTCATCCGCTTCCTGCAGGAGAACCAGATTCCCCTGTTCCTCAACACGCCGCTGCGCTTCTTTACCCAAAGGATCTTTTTGCGGGAACGCTACGAGGCCTCCGCCGCCATCAACGGAGTGCGTAACACCGTTGTCTTCTCGGTCTTCTATAGTGACAACGAGCCGGTATCCACGACCAATGCGATCCTGCCCCCGGAACTGCTGTTGGTGGATCAGCCCTTCACCCAGACCGGTGCGTCGATTTCCTACACCTTGCGGCTGACCCGCTTGAGCAACGTGAACCTGCTGCTCGCCCACACCCGCACCAAGCGCGAGCAGACCCTAGTGGGCAGCCGCCCCGATTCGGAGCAGGACAGCGTGCGGCTCACCTATTCCACCCAGCTCGCCCCCAAAACGCGGGGACTCGCTGGCGTCCGGTACCAGCAGTTCGACTCCAACGACCCCCTGTTCAACAACTACAACGAGTTTGCGGTATTCGTCGGCCTCGATCACCGCTTCTGAGCCATGTACGAAGCCTTCTACGGGCTGAAAGGAAAGCCCTTCCAGCTCAACCCGGACCCCGCTTTCCTCTACGCGAGCCGCGGCCACAAGAGCGCCCTCGCCTATCTCAAGTACGGTCTGTACCAGGGGGAAGGCTTTGTCGTCATCACTGGCGAGATCGGCACGGGCAAGACCACCTTAATCCGCAGTCTCCTCGAGCAGCTCGATCGGCAGAAAGTGATGGCGGCCCAGCTCGTGAGCACCCAGCTCGACGCGGAAAACCTGCTGCGGGCGGTGGCCACCGCCTTCGGCATCCCGGTCAACTCACCCCACAAGGCGGAGCTGCTGGCGCAGATCGAGGCCTTCCTCACCGCCCTGGTGCCGCGACACAAGCGGGCCTTGCTGATCGTGGACGAGGCCCAGAACCTGAGCCCCCGGGCAGTGGAAGAGTTGCGCATGCTCTCCAACTTCCAGCTCGGTAACCAAGCCCTGCTGCAAAGCGTGCTGGTGGGGCAACCCGAGCTGCGGGAGGTCATGCGCAGCGCCCGCATGAAGCAGCTGCGCCAGCGGGTAATCGCCTCCTACCACCTGGGCCCCATGGACCGCCAGGAAACCCAGGGCTACATCGAGCAC
>NZ_DAIRTR010000220.1:0-2913 GCF_036803785.1 Pelomicrobium sp.
CCACCATTATCAGGTTGCCCCGCTCCTCCGGCGCGGCCGCGCCGCCCCGGGCGTTTTGGAGCAGCGGCCATTTGATGACTCGAAACTCGTCCGAAAGCTTCGACTGGGGCGTGTCGGGCACCACCATGCCGGCCGCCCGCATCCGGCCCAGCTCGATTTCCACCCGGCGGCTCACCTGGCCCCGGGGGGCTTCCAGGAGATGGGGAAAACCTTCGCGGCCGGCCAGGGCCTCCGGCTCGGACGCGGGCTCGCCGCCCATGGGTCCCAGCACGGGCTCGGCCCCGGTCAAGCCGTCGGGCACCTGGATGCCGGATTTCTTGAGCTGTTCGAGCCGCTTGGCGGCTTGTTCGATGATACTCACGGTAGCGGCCTCACAGCAGAGGGGTTTTGGTCAAGGTGAATAGGATGCCTACAGCATAGCAGGCCACCAGCCCGGCGAGCCCGGCGGCGAAGGCCCCGATGCGGCGTCGGCGCTGGCGGGTGAGCGCCGGGCTGGGCAACAGGGAAATGGTGCCCAGCACAGGTCGCCGGGTGACCTCCCGTAGCTTGCGGCTGTCGTGGAACGTGGGAAAGAGCTGGCTCACCAGGAAGCTCGCGAGCAGCCCCGCGCCGAGGGAGCCGACGAAAACGACGGGCAGCAACAGGGACCGATTCGGGGCCACGGGCTTCGATTCGGCCCGGGGCGGGTCGATGACCCGGAATTCCCCGATCCCGCCCGAGCCCTGGAGCTCCTTGGACATGGCGGCCTGCTCCCGCCGGGCGACCAGGTTTTCGTAAGCGCGCTTTTCCACTTCGTAGTCCCGGTTGAGGCGCGCAAGCTCCGCCTCCATCTGGGGGATGAGCGCCTGCCGCTCCCGCAGCTGTCGGTAGCGAGCCTCGTAATTGGCGACCCGGGCGCGCAGGGCCGCCACGTTGGCCTCAGCCGCGGCGAGGGACACCTTGATCTGCTGGTAGACGGGGTTGCGGTCGGCGGCGCCCATGGTCGAAGGTCCCCCTGTCGCGCTGCGCCGTGCCTCGAGGATCTGCTTCTTTTCCTGCTCCAGCTCGGCGACGATGCGCCGGGTGTTCTGCACGTCCGGATGCTGGTCTGTGTAGCGGCGTAGCAGCTCGTCCAGAGCCTGCTTTAAGGTGGCGAGGCGCGCGTCGATTTCAGGCACCGCGCCGGCCTCTGCGGGCGTGGCGGCCCCGGCGTCGGGCAGGAACACCGGTTCTTCACCGGCGAGCTCCCGCTTGAGGGCGTCGCGCGACTCTTCGGCCGCGCGCAGCTCCACGCGCGCTCGAGCGAGCTCCTCGCTCAGCGTGGTGAGCTGGCTCACGTAGTCCCGGTCGCCGCCTGCCCCGAGTCCCATGTACTTGAGGCGAAACTCCTTGAGCCGGTTCTCCGCTTCCTGCAAGCGCTTTTCGTAGATGGCGATCTGCTCGTTGATGAACTTCTCCGCCTGCTCCGCGTCGGTGCGCTTGTTCCCCAGGCTGGATTCCAGAAAGATGGAAAGCAGCGCCTGGACCACCCGTTTCGCTTGTTCCGGATTGGTGTCCCGGTAGGAGATGGTGTAGAGGTTATCCTCCCGGCGGGCGGCCCGAATCTGGAGGCTATTCATCATTCGGTCGATCAGCTTCTCCCGCTCCTGGGGCGACTTGATGCCCAGGTCGCTGTCGGTCATGCGCACCAGCTTCTCCACGTTGGGTCGGCTGATGAGGATGCGGCTCAGGATGGACAGCTCCTCCGCCAGGTTGCGCTGCACCGCGATGCCGGTCATAAGGGGCCGCAGGACCGAATCGGTGTCCACGTAGACCCGGGCTGAAGCCTCGTACCGGTCCGGGATCGCGTAGACGACAACTGCGCCCGCGGCGCCCACCAGCCACGCCACCGCCAGTCCGTACCAGCGGCGATGCCACATGCCGCGGGCCATGTCACGAAGTTGCTTGACCAGATGTTCCACTGTCCTCTCCGAGGCCTTCCGGCGGGCTCGCGCGGCGCTACGGGATCGCCGCGGGGCGGGCCATCAGAACCAGCTTTGGGGGATGACCAGCACGTCGCCGGGCTTCACCTCCACGTTGGCCGACACGTCCCCGTCCTTCAGCAAGTCGTTCAGGCGCACGCTGTATTGCTTGTTCCCTTCGGAGGTGCGCAGGATGATGGCTCGGTTGCCGTCGGCGAACTCGGTGATGCCGCCCACGGCAATCATGACGTCGAGGAGGGTCATCTTTTGGCGGTAGGGCAGCACCTGGGGCTTGGCCGCCTCCCCGATCACCCGGATCTGCTCGCTAAACGGACCGATGAAGCCCGTCACCATCACCGTCACCACGGGATCGCGCACGTACTTGGAGAGCGCTTTCTCGATGTCCCGGGCGAGGGTGGTGGAATCCTTGCCGATCGCCACCAGATCCTCCGCCAAGGGCACCGTGATCTTGCCGTCCGGGCGCACCGTCACGGTGGTGGACAAATCGGGGTTGCGCCATACCACCACGTTGAGAGTGTCGAGCGGCCCGATGATGTAGTTATATTCCGGCGTGGCCGCCGTGGCGGGCGCGGGAGGCAAGTCGGAGCGGGTGGCGCAGCCGCCGAGCAGCGCGGCCCATGCCAATGCAATCGCGAGCAGGCGCCCATGCCGAAGGATGCCGGACGGATCGAACGAGCCCATAACCCACCTCTTGTCGAATGGTTGCAGGAGACGAATTGCGTCGCTATTTTAGCCTGGGCGGGTTTTCCCTTATCCACGTTGCGCCCGCGGGCTGCGGCGACCGGGGAGAAAGCCTGTGCGTTGTCGAGCTTAGGCGAAGCGCCGCCGTCTGCCAAGGGGCCCAAGAAAAAGTAACATTCATTTAAATTTTGCGCTTGACATTCGATTACGAGCAGGCTTTTTCCCGCAACATCGGCTGGGTGACCCCCGCCGAGCAGGCGCGGCTGCGGGG
>NZ_DAIRTR010000221.1:0-2901 GCF_036803785.1 Pelomicrobium sp.
CTCCATCCCTGCCCCGGAAAGCCCCCCGGGCGCCCTCACCCAAGGGATTCGCCGTGCGCCGGGTCTACGATCCGCCCCGAGAAGAGGATGGGTTGCGGGTGCTGGTGGATCGGCTCTGGCCCCGAGGCCTGAGCAAAGAAGCCGCCCGGGTGGATCTGTGGCTCAAGGACATCGCACCCTCCGATGCGCTGCGCAAGTGGTACGGCCATGAGCCGTCCCGCTGGGACGAGTTCCGCCGTCGCTATTTCGCAGAGCTCGAGGCCCATCGGGAGCGACTGGAGGAGCTCAGGCAACAGGCCCGCCGCGGGCGCGTGACGCTCCTCTTCGGGGCCCGGGACGAGGAGCACAACAATGCGGTGGCGCTACGCCAGTACCTGGAATCTCACCGGCGATGAGGATTTTCGACAGCCACTTCCACATCGTGGACCCGCGCTTTCCCCTGACGCCCCACGACGGCTATCGGCCCGAACCTTTCACTTGCACGGATTATCTGCGGCGCATGGAAGGGGTGGAGCTCGTGGGCGGCGCCGTGGTCTCGGGGTCATTCCAGGGCTTCGACCAGGGTTACCTCAGGGCGGCCCTGGCAGAGCTGGGCCCGTGTTTCGTGGGAGTGACCCAGCTGCCCGCCAGCGTCGCCGACGAGGAGATTTTGGCCCTCGACGCCGCCGGCGTGCGGGCGGTGCGTTTCAACCTGCGGCGAGGCGGCTCTGAGACAGTGGATCACCTCGAAACTCTCGCCTGGCGCGTGTACCGCCTCGCCCGCTGGCACGTGGAGCTCTATATCGACGCGCGCGAGCTGCCGTCCCTCGCGCGGCGGCTGCTCAGCCTTCCCGCCGTGAGCATCGATCACCTAGGGCTTTCCCGGGAGGGCCTGACGGCCCTGCTCGCCCTCGTGGAGCAGGGCGTGCGGGTCAAAGCGTCGGGCTTTGGGCGCGGGGACCTGGACGTGCCCCGCGCCCTCAAGGCGCTTTGCGCCGCCAATCCCGATGGAGTGATGTTCGGAACCGATCTGCCCTCCACCCGCGCGCCGGTGCCCTACCGGGACGAAGATCTGCAGCGGGTGATGGATGCCCTGGACGAAAACCAGGCGCGCAAGGTTCTATGGGGCAACGCCCTCGCCTTCTACCGGCCGCGGGCCGCCTCCTTCCGCAGTTGAGTCCAAGAGAAAGGAAAAACGCCATGAAGGAATCGCTCAAGCCCGGCGTCGAGCACACCTTTCGCTATCGCGTGCCCGAAGCGAAGACGGTGCCCGCCCTGTACCCCGAGTCGCCGGAATTCCAGGTCATGCCCCAGGTATTCGCCACCGGATTCCTGGTGGGGCTTATCGAGTGGGCCTGCATCCGGGCCGTCAACCCCTACCTGGATTGGCCACGGGAGATGACCGTGGGTACCCATGTGAACCTGAGCCACGAGGCGGCGACTCCGCCCGGGTTGGAAGTGAGGGTGCGGGCCAAGCTCATCGAGGTGGACGGACGAAAACTTACGTTTGAAGTGGAAGCCCACGACGGTCTGCAAGTGGTGAGTCGCGGCACCCACCAGCGGTTCGTGATCGACCTCCAGCGGTTCAACGAGCGGCTGCAGCACAAAGCCGCGTCGGCAGCGTAGGGGCTTTCTCCATGTCCTACCTCGACGATCCCCGCGTCTTTTTCGCCGCCGAACGCACCCTCCTCGCCTGGACCCGCACCAGCCTCACCCTCATGGCCTTCGGGTTCGTGATCGAGCGCTTCGGGCTATTCCTGCACATGCTGGCGGCGGACCCCACCCGGCCGATTGAGCGCGGCGTATCGTTCTGGGTCGGGGTGGCGTTTATCGTCCTCGGCGTCATCACCGCCCTGATCTCCACCGCCCAGTACCGCCGCGTCATCCGTCAGTTGAAACCCATCGAGATCCCGGAGCGCTATTGGTATAACGCCGGAGTCGTCACCAACCTCTCCCTCGCCGGCCTGGGACTGGCGATCACCCTGTATCTCCTGTCCGGCCTGTAGCCCCCTGGCCGTCTCGCGGTTGCGGGCTTACCATGGAGGAGACCGAGCGACGCGGCAGGGGGCCCGTGAGCATCCACGAGGACATCGCCCGTACCATCCTAGCGGGTTTCGACAAGCACTACCGCCTGTTCCGGGAAGCAAGCGCCCGGGCCAAGGAGCGCTTCGAGAACGCCGACTGGGCCGCGGCCCGGGAAGCGCAGCGGCTGCGCATCCAGATGTACGACCAGCGGGTCACAGAGGCGGTGGCGGCGGTGCGCCGGCGCTTCCCTGGCGCCGGGGACGAATCCCTCTGGCCGCGCATCAAGCTCGCCTACATCGGACTGCTCTACGAGCACCGCCAGCCCGAGTGCGCCGAGACTTTTTACAACTCGGTGGCCTGCCGGGTGCTGCATCGGCGCTACTTCCACAACCAGTTCATCTTCTGGCGCCCGGCCATCTCCACCGAGTATCTGGAAGGCGACGTCCCGACCTATCGCTGCCACTACCCGACCGCCCGGGGGCTGCGGCGCACGGTGACGGACATCCTCTTGAGCTTCGGGTTGCGCAACCCCTTCGAAGACCTGGGACGGGACGTGGGTTTGCTGCTGCAGGCCTTGGAGGAACGCTTCCCTTCTCCCTGGCAGCTGCAGCCCAACTTCCAGCTGCAGGTGCTCTCCTCCCTCTTCTTCCGCAACAAGGGGGCCTACATCGTGGGACGTGCCATCAACGGCAACCGCCAATATCCGTTCGTGGTGCCCCTGCTGCAGAACGCGCGGCGGGAGCTCTACGTGGACACGCTCCTCCTCGAGCCGTCCCATATCGCGGTGCTGTTCAGTTTCGCCCGTGCCTACTTCATGGTGGACATGGAAGTGCCCTCGGCCTACGTGGCTTTCTTGCGAGAGCTGCTCCCGGAAAAGCCGCCGGCGGAAATCTACAC
>NZ_DAIRTR010000222.1:0-2901 GCF_036803785.1 Pelomicrobium sp.
CCCTTGGGCCCGCGGCTGCTTCCGCGTAGCGCTCCTTCCGGATCTTCCCCGAATTCGCGTTTGTGCAAAGCGTCCTTGCGCCGCGAAGCGGGGATGCCAACCGTGGAGCCTCGCTCAAGGACAACGAGCGCCGCCCAGCGCTGGAAAGCGTCGAGATTGAGCTTGATCGCCTTCACGCCGCGAAAGAGCGAGTGCTGGAACCGCCGCTCGGCTGCCTCTTTCGCACCAAAGCACGCCGCTTTTTTTCTTGGCGAGGGCGCCCCCGCCGTCCCTCGGGCGCAGGCCTTGTCCCTGCAGGGAGCCTCTCAGAGCAGCCGGGCGAGGGCGGGCGGCGCATGGCTCTTCGTCAGCACATTGGCGAGCTCCCACTGACGGGCGGCGGGCAGCTTCTCCAGGAAACGCGCCTCACCCGCGCTCAGTACGGCCAGCGCTGCCCCATCGCAGTAGAGCACCCGGTTCGTGGCGAGGGCCGTCACCCGCGGTCCGGGCACCAGAATGCCCACCAAGTTGAGGGGATCGGCACCGCTTACGCACACGAGCTCACCGTGCTTTTCCTCTCGCCGGGTATCCCGCAGCAACCCCACCGCCTCGGGCAGGGCAAACTGCTCGCCGGAAAAACCCTCGACGAAGCGGCCGCCTCGGATCTCGCCTCGGGCCTCCAGGCGGCGGTAGGCGAGCAGCAGCTCCCGCCACGGCGGCAGAACGTCGGCCTCCCGGTAAACCAGCTTCCAGAACACCACCCCGTAGCGCTTGAGCAGGGTGCGGGCGGCATGCTCCACGGCCTGGGGGTCGAAACCCGCACCCGAGCGAGCAGCCGATTCTCCCAGCCGGCCCACGAGCGTCCAGCGGCCCGCATCCTCGATGCCGAACAAGGCAGTGCGCCGCCGGCGTTCCCCTGCCCCGCCCATGGGCCGGCGCCGCCCAGCGGGCAATAACAAAGCCCGCAGGCCCGCGAAGCTGTCGCAGCTCGCAAGCCCCCAGGCGGTGAGCTCCCCCAAGGCCTCTTCCACATAAGTGCGCGGCAGCCGGGTCCCGTCCACGATCTCGTCGAAAAACGAGGCGCCGCGAGTGGCGAGATGGTCCAGGACGGCCCGCGCCCGGGCGCTCAAGCGAAGCGCGGCCGCATCGATCTTGGGGGCGAGCTTGGCCCAGTGGTTCAAGTGGCGGCGCAAGACCAGGGTCACCGGGGTGCTCCGCACCGGCCCAGCCACCCGTTCCCGCTCGGAGGCAAGCCGCTGGGCATCCACCCGCATCCACGCCACCCGGCCCGCCAGGCACAGGTCGTCGAGCCAAACCGGATCGTAGCCGGCCACCCGGGCAGGCAGGATTTCCGACTCCCAGGCAATGGCCGGTGCCTCGAACCCCTCCAACTGAGCAATCACCGCCGCCACCGCGTCGGGCCCCGCCATCCGCTCGCCGGGCGCAAGACGCTGCCAGCGCAGGAGAAAGCGCAGGAAATCACCGCTCGCCACGGGCTGGATTTCGTTGCGCAGGCGCTTCAGGGTATAGCGGTGGATGCGGGCGAGGAGTCCACGCTCGCACCACTCCTCCTCCGTTGCGCCGGGAGTGAAGCGCCCGCGCAGGGCAAAGCCCTCGGCCTCCAGCCGGGCGAGGGCCCCTTCCACTTGGTCCGTCGGCAGGGCGCCAGCCGCCGCCAACTCCCCTGCGGTGACCGGTCCCAACCCCTCCAACCGCCCCCGCACGATCTCCGTCAGCGCCTCCTCGGGCGACCCGGTCCCGGTTGCGGACTCCCGAGGCGCTTCCAGGGGAGGCGTGAGTACCCGCTCGGGGTATAGGGCTTGGAACTGGGGCAGCCGCTCGGCGGCGATCCATAGCCCTCCCCTCGCACCGCCCAATTCAAGCCGTCCGGCGCGCCGCTCCCGGGCGAGCGTGTCCAGCAGGGCGCGCCAGGAAGGCTGCCGTTGCACCTCCGCGTCCCGCAGGTAGCCGAGCCAAAGCAAGGCATCGTGCAACTCGTCCGCCGTTTCGGCTTCGGGCCAGGCCTCCTCCCGCACTCGGGCGATGGCTTCCGGGTCGAGCCGCCCCAAGTCGGCGGCCGTCTGGGGATCCAGCCAGCGCCGGCTGGCCACCGCCTGGGTACGCCGCTCCTCTAGGGGGGCGTCGTCCAGGAAGGCGTAGGGCCGAGCGGAGAGAATTTCCAATGCCAAGGGCGAAGGCGAGGTAAGATCCCGGGCGATCACCTGTACATCCCCCCGGGCCAGGGCAGCGAGCAGTCGCTCCAGGCTTTCCACGTCCATCGCCTCGAACAAGCAGTCGGCAATCACCTGCCGCACTAGGGGATGGTCGGGAATTTCCCGGTCGCCCACGAGATTCTCGCCACAAGCCACCTGGTCCGGGAAAACCGCCGCCAGCAGATCCTCCGCCGCCAGACGCTGGCGCTGGGGTGAGACCTTGGCACCGCCCCTGAAACGGGGCAGCGCCAGGGCGATGGTGGCAACCCAGCGCCAGCGCGTGATAAACATGGGAGCGTCCAGGAGCGCCTGGGTGAGGAGTTGGCGCACGGCCTGGGCGTTCAAATAGCCCGCTACCTCCGCCAGCGGAAAGCTGTGGGCCGAGGTGAGGGATAGGACAATGGCATCCTCCGTGGCCGCGGCCTGGAGCTCGAAGTTGAACTTGCGGCAAAAGCGCTTGCGCAGTGCCAGGCCCCAAGCCCGGTTCACCCGGCTGCCGTAGGGGGAGTGGATGACGAGCTGCTGCCCCCCGAGCTCGTCGAAGAAGCGCTCGAACACGAGGCAATCCTGACGGGGTAGGCATCCCAGAGCCGCCTTAGCCGTTGCGTAATAGTCCACGAGCTGGGTGGCGGCTTCGGGAGCGAGGCCCACCGTCTCCACCAGCCACTCCAGGGCACGGGTCCCGCCCCCCTCTCCCGCCATCCCGTTC
>NZ_DAIRTR010000223.1:0-2897 GCF_036803785.1 Pelomicrobium sp.
CCCCTCTCGCCCCCGAATCTGCTGGAAGAGGCCTGGCGCTACCAGGTGGACCTGTGGCAGCGCAGCCTGCTGTTCCTGGACACGCTGCGCGAACGGGCGAACGACATGCTGGCCCACGAGCAGGCGGGCCTGCCGCCCGTGCTCGACTTCGACTACGAGACGATCCTGGACGCCCGGCGCTTCGAGCAGCCGGCAAATTACGCCCTCCTGCGCATTACCGGCGCCGGTACCGACCGGCTGGAAGAGTGCGTGGACGAGGCGAAGCGCCCGGTCATCATCATTGACCCGCGCGCCGGTCACGGTCCCGGTATCGGCGGCTTCAAGCGCGATTCAGAGGTGGGCATGGCGCTGCACGAAGGCCACCCGGTCTACTTCGTGATCTTCTTTCCCGAGCCGTGCCCGGGACAGACGCTCGCCGACGTGCTCCACGCCCTGCGCCGTTTCGTGGAAGAAGTGAGCCGCCGTCACGGCGGAAAAGCGCCGGCCCTCTACGGCAATTGCCAGGCGGGCTGGGCAGTGACGCTGCTCTCCGCCGATTGCGAAGGGCTGGTGGGGCCGGCGGTGCTCAACGGCTCTCCCCTTTCCTACTGGGCGGGGGAGTCCGACGTCAACCCCATGCGGCTTGCCGGCGGCTTTGTCGGCGGCGCCTGGCTGGCCCACTTTCTCGCCGACCTGGGCGACGGCCGCTTCGACGGCGCCTGGCTGGTGCAGAACTTCGAGAACCTGAAGCCCGCCAATGCCTTGTGGGACAAGTACTACCACCTGTTCGCCAACGTGGACGAGGAGCGGGAGCGCTTCCTCGACTTCGAGCGCTGGTGGAACGGGTTCTATTTCCTGAGCCGCGAGGAGATCGTGGCCATCGTGGAGAACCTCTTCATCGGCAACCAGCTCGAGCAGGGCACCATGCGCATCTGCGAGGGCTGCATTGCGGACTTGAAGCGCATCCGCAACCCCCTCGTGATCTTCGCCTCCCATGGGGACAACATCACGCCGCCCCATCAGGCGCTCAACTGGATCCCGACGGTCTATCCCACCACCGAGGCCCTCAAGGCGGCCGGGCAGCGCATCGTCTATCTCATCAACCCCCACGTGGGGCACCTCGGGATTTTCGTTTCGGCGAGCGTGGCCCGGCTGGAGCACCGGGCGATCCTGGAGAGCCTGGACGAGCTGGAAGCGCTCCCGCCGGGTCTCTACGAGATGAAGATCCTGAATCCCACCGGAGACCCCGACTGCCACAAGCCCCAGTACTCCGTGCGTTTCGAGGCGCGGGATATCGAGGATATCCGCTTCGACTACCCGCGCAGGGCATTCGAACGGGTGCGGGAGGTCTCCGAATTGAACGAGCGTCTGTACAGCGCCTTCGTCAGCCCCTGGGTCCAGGCGGCGGCGAACCCGCTGAGCGCCTTGTGGCTCAAGTGGATGCACCCCATGCGCACGAGCCGCTATCTCTTCTCGGAGAAGTTCAGTCCGTGGATGGCGGGCGTAGCTGCGCTGGAGCCGCTGGTGCGGCAGCAGCGCCAACCTCCGGGTGAGAACAACCCGTATGGGATGATAGAACGCGCGGCGAGCGCCCAGATATCGGCCACGCTGGACCTGTACCGTGCGATCAGAGACCAGGCCGTGGAACTCGCTTTCGGCAGGATCTACGGGTGAACCGGCAGCGTTTCGAGGCCTCGCCCGACCAGTACGCCGCCAAAGCCCCCGGCGAACGGCCCGTCGGAGGATCCAGCCATCATGGTCGCCGGCGTTCTGGCTGCTGAGGCTCGGTTCGACAGCTTGAGCGCCCGTTCGACACCTGCATCCGGCATGGAGTAAAACGATGCACCCGGGAAGTCTCAAGGGGAAAAAGGGCTCGTCGTGGGCATCGCCAATGAACGGAGCATCGCCTGGGGCTGCGCCAAAGCCTTTCGCGCTGGCGGGCGCTGGACGCCCCGGGACGCTCATCGTGCTCATGGCGACGGCATTTGCGGTAAGCATGGGCTACGGCGTCGCCATCCCCTTGCTGCCGGAGATCATCGAGCGCTTTTCGGACGGCAGTCGGGGTCTTCCGGCCGCCTGGTACGCGGGATTGCTGCCGGGGGCCTACACGGCCGCCCTCTTCGCCTTTGCCCCCGCGCTCGGAGCGCTTTCCGACCGCCTCGGGCGGAGGCCCATGATGCTAGGCGGTATGGCGGCGTATGCGCCAGCGCTCGCGCTGTTCGCCGCCGCCCCAACCCTGGCGGCTGCAATCGCGGCCCAGGTGCTGGCGGGAGTTGCCGCCGCCGCGGTCCTGCCCGCCGCGCTCACCGCCACCGGTGAAAGCGGCGAGCGTGATCAGGCTTTCCTGCGCCTGGCCTGGGTGAGCGCTGCTTCGCTGCTGGGATTCCTTGCCGGACCGGCGCTCGGAGGCTGGCTCGGAGACAGGCAGGAGAGTGGAATCGGGTTGCCTTTCCTGGTTGCGGCGGGCATCACCGCCCTCGCCGCGACGGGAGCGGCTGTCCTCGTCCCCGAGACAGCCCGTTGCCGCCAGCCGGACCCGGGAAAGAGACTCGGGCAGCCGCGTCGCAGCCACATCAAGCTCGCGATGGCGCTGGCGGTGACGGTCCTCGTGACTTACGGCCTGGGCTCCTTCGAAGTCGGCTTCTCCCTGTTCGGGGAAGCGCGTCTTGGCCTTGACCCTTCTCGGCTGGGACACCTGTTCGCGCTCTGCATGGCCGTCATGATTCCGGTCCAACTCGCGATCTTTCCCCGCCTCCTGCGAACCTTCCGCCCGACCCGGGTGAGCGCCGGAGCACTGGCGGCCTTGGGGATTGGCCTCGCCATGCTGCCCGTCGGGGAAAACGTCATGCTGGCGGCCGCAGCGATCGTCTTAATCGCCGCCGGGGCGGGTGTGCTCCTGCCGGCGCTGAGTTATTGGG
>NZ_DAIRTR010000224.1:0-2838 GCF_036803785.1 Pelomicrobium sp.
GGCTGCAGGCAGCCTACAACGTGGGGCGCATCGCCAGCTACGGGGCGGCGGGCGCGGCGGCAGGGGCGGCTGGCTCCGCGGGGCTTCTGGTCGAGGGGCTAATTCCCATGCAGCAGGGCTTGTACGCCGCTGCGAACCTCATGCTGATCGCCCTGGGGCTGTCCGTGGCGGGTCTGTGGCACGGCGTGGCCTACCTGGAGCGCGCCGGCGGCCTGTTGTGGCGGCAACTCCAGCCGTGGACAACCCGGGTGCTGCCCATCGACAGCCTACCCCGGGCGTTTGCCGCTGGCACGGTGTGGGGGTGGCTACCCTGTGGCCTGGTCTACAGCGTGCTCTTCACCGCACTGCTTTCGGCGAGCCCGGTCACTGGCGCCCTCGTCATGCTGGCCTTCGGGGCGGGAACGCTCCCCAACCTGCTGGCCATGGGGTGGTTCGCCGGAAGTCTGAGGGGGTTTCTCCAGCGTCCTTGGGTGCGCTATGGCGCGGCCGCGGCGATCGTCTCCTTCGGCATTGCCGGGCTGCTGCGGCTGCCGCACTTGCCTCTCGGCATCGCCGAGTTCTGCCGCACCTAGCCGGGATGGTCTACCCGGCTGGGGCTGGCTGCCTTGGCTAAAGGGGTGGGCGCGTACATGTACTCCCGGGTCCAGGGCAGGGGACTTTCGCCTGCCCGGGCGGGTTTGAAGGCGAGGACCTGCTGGATCGTCACCCAGCCCTGCTCGAAGGCGTAGGCGCAGCCGGCGAGGTACACGCGCCAGATGCGCAGCCGTTTCTCCCCTGCCAGGGCTGCCGCCCGCACCCGGTTCTGCTCTAGCCGCTCAGCCCAGTGCCAGAGGGTCTTGGCGTAGTGCAGCCGCAGGGTTTCCACATCGGCCACCTCCAGCCGCTGGGCAGACATTTCCCGGATCGCGAGGGACAGGTGGGGCAGCTCGCCGTGGGGGAAGACGTATTTCTCGATGAACTCGCCGCCCCCCAGGGGTGACCAGCGGCTGTCGGGATCGCCGGCGGTGATGCCATGGTTGAGCGCGATGCCGCCGGGTTTGAGCAGGCGGTGCATGACGCTGAAATAAAGCGGCAGATTCTTGAGCCCCACATGCTCGAACATGCCCACGCTGGCGATTTTGTCGAACATTGCCTGCCCCGGCACGTCTCGGTAATCCTGGAGCAGCACCCGGCAACGACCGGAAAGGCCCTCCTCTTCGATGCGCTTCACGGCGTATTCGTACTGGTTGCGTGACAGGGTGATGCCGGTGGCATCGACTCCGTAATGCTTAGCGGCCCAGCGGATCAGACCCCCCCAACCGCAGCCAATGTCGAGGAATTTCTCCCCGGGCCGCAGCATGAGCTTGCGGCAGATGTGGTCCAGTTTCTGCTCCTGGGCGGCGTGGATGTCTTCCTCTCCCGTCTTGAAATAGGCGCAGGAGTAGACCATGTGGCGGTCCAGCCATAGGGCGTAGAAGTCGTTGGAAACGTCGTAGTGGTACTGGATCGCCTTCCGGTCCGTGCGGCGGGAATGGGCCCAACGCCATAGGGGCGAGCGACCCTGGCCGGCCCCCGCTTGCGCGGCGAGGCGGGCCGCAGCGCCGATCACGTCTCTTAATGGCCCTTCCACCTCCACATGACCTTCGACGTAGGCCTCTCCCAGTTTGGCCAGGGTCGGTCGCAGGAAGTAGCGGGCCGCCGTCGGGGCGTTCAGCCGTAACAACACCGTGGCATGGGGAGAAAGCTCGACCGCGCGGCCGTTCCACAGTTCTACCCGCAGTGGAAGGGCGCCTTTCTCCTTCAAGCCTTCCAGGAATCCTTCGATCTTTTTTTCGAAGAGCATGCATCCCTCCTCGGCGGCAGCGACCGGGACAGTTTAGAGCACCGGCCGTAAACCGCGCCAGATGGCTCGGCGCTTGCCCTTCCCTCGGCAACTGCTATCCATCATCTTTCTGGCTACGACTGGCGGGGGCCGGTCGCGGCATCGGCGGTCAACCGCTCGCCAAGGCCCGGGCCGCCCGGGAAAGGATCAGCTGGACCCGACTGATGAAAAAAGGCCTTGCGCGGCGCTTGCGCAGGCGTGCCTCCCGCCGTTTCGACGCGAGGCGCTTGTGCGGCCCGTCGACTGCGGCCAGGGCGCGGCGGGTGCCGGGGACACTCAACATCGCCTGCGACCGGAGCTTCGTCCGGTGGGTGGGGCGAGGGGGGCGGACACTGCTGCCCGCTCGTTGCGCCTTCAGCCCCCGCTTAGTCGCGGAAGCACACAGTGATCCGGGCTCCCCCGAGGGGGGAGCGGTCGATGACGAGCGTCCCGTCGTAGGCCCCGGCCACGTCCCGCACGACGGCGAGACCGATGCCGTGGCCGGGCACCGTCTCGTCGGCCCGCACGCCCCGCTCGAGAAGCCGTTGGGCTTCTTCCGGTTCGATCCCGGGACCGTCGTCCTCCACCGTGAGGCAAAGCCCTTCCTCGTTCCTCGAAGCGGCGACCCGGACCTGGGTGCGGCACCACTTGTAGGCGTTGTCCAGGAGGTTGCCGAGCACCTCCATGAGGTCGTCCTCCGCGCCGCGGAACACCTCTTGCGCGCCCACCCCCACGGTGGCGTCCACGGGCTTTCCCCGGTGGACCTTGGCCAGGGTGGCGATGAGGCGCTCGGCTATCGGCCTGACCGCCACCGGCCCGCTGAAGGTGGTGGCCCGCCCCGCTGCGGCGCGCTGGAGGTGGTACTCCACCAGCCGGCCCATGCGGTCGAGCTGCTCGCCCAGCGCCGCCGGGGAAAGGGGGGTGGCGCTCTCTGGATCGGCCATGCCTCGCAGCACCGCCAGAGGTGTCTTCAGGCTGTGGGCGAGGTCGGCGAGGGC
>NZ_DAIRTR010000225.1:0-2826 GCF_036803785.1 Pelomicrobium sp.
CCCCTGATATCGGTGATCATTCCCACCTACAATCGCGCCCAGATCATTCTTCAGCGCACGCTGCCTTCGGTGCTGCGTCAGGAATATCCCCATTGGGAACTGATCATCGTCGGCGATGGCGTCGATTCCGACAGCGCGCGGCTGCTGTCCGGAATAACGGACCCGCGTGTGCGCTTCGTCAATCTGCGCCGCCGCGGGCGCTATCCAGCGCTTGCCGGTCCACGCTGGTACGTGGCTGGCTGCAAACCCGCCAACGTGGGCCTCGCCCTCGCCCGAGGACAATGGATCGCCCATTTGGACGACGACGACGAATTTCTCCCTCAGCACCTGGGTGCGTTACTGGAGCTCGCGCGACAACGCCGCGTCGAGTGGGTCCACTCCCAAGTCGAATTCGTTTGCGGCAACGGCCGCCCCAACGTAAAGGTGGGCGGAGAAATGCCGGCGCCAGGACGAATCGCCCGCATCTCCTCCCTGTACCATGCTGGATTAAAGACCTTTCATTACAACGGCGCCAGCTGGAAGTATTTTTACCCTGCCGACTGGGATCTCTGGGAGCGTTTTCTGGAAATGGGGGTCACTCACGCCCACCTGCCGCAAGTGACGGCAGTCCACCACGGCCCCCCTTTCCGTTTTCCCGAAGAGGAACAAACGAGCGCAGCGCCTGGGCCCACCAAGGCCCACGACGACGCGCGCGCTTACGCCCGCTGGTGCGCTCACAAGCGTCTGCGGCTGATCCACGGCCAGGTGTACGCCGAGCGCATGATGCTGCGCTGGCGCGCACGTCCAACGCTACATGTGGTGGTGCACGCGAGGCACGGGGAAGAAGAGCGCCTGGCAGACACCTTGGATTCCCTCGCCACCCAGCTCTATCGCCAGCTTGAGCTCACGGTGATCGCCGAGTTCGCGGCACCGGCAGCCGAGGAGCTTGCAGCTGCCGGCATCCGCTGGATTTCACCTGATACCCCCTTATTCGCCACGGCACCGCCTCCCGAGGATTGGATCGTGTGCCTGCCAGCGGGCGCCCGGCTCGCCCCCCACGCCTTGTTTTCCATCGCCGACTATGCCGATGCCCATCCCCGCTGGCAGTTGATCTACTGGGACGACGACCGCATCGGCCCCGGCGGCATCCGTTCCAGTCCCCGCTTCAAGCCCGACTTCAATCTGGATCTCGCCCGCTCCATACCTTATCCCGGACCCGGGATCGCGGTGCGGGCGGATGCCTTCGCCGCGACAACGCCGGTGCACGATTACGATCTTTTTCTCGACGTCCTGGACCGCTGTGGGGAGGCAGCCATCGGGCACATCGCGGATGTGCTCCTGAGCCTGCCCGAAGGGCTGGAAGGCGGACTACACACGCCCCACACCCGGGTTGCCCTGATGCGCCACTTGGCCCGGCGTGGAATCCCGGCCGAGCTGGCCGACGGATTCATCCCTGGCACCGTGCGGGTCATCTACCGCCACCCGGACAGGCCCCTCGTTTCCATCATCATACCGACCAAAGACAAGCTGGAGTTCCTCCAACCCTGCGTCGAAAGCCTCTTGGCCAAGACTGCCTACCCCCGTTACGAGGTGATCCTGTGCGACAACGGCAGCAGCGATCCCGACGTCCTGGCCTACTACGAAACGCTGCAGAGAGAGCAGGGCGACCGTGTCCGGCTGCTCTCCTATCCCCATCCCTTCAACTTCGCCGCCATGTGCAATACCGCGGCCAAGGCGGCCCACGGAGAATACCTGCTGTTTCTGAACAACGACACCCAGATCGTGCAGCCAGAGTGGCTCGAGCGCATGCTGCTCCACGGCCAGCGCCCCGAGGTGGGAGTCGTCGGCTGCCGGCTGGTGTACCCGGAAACCGGGGCGCTCCAGCACGCCGGTGTGGTGCTGGGCCTCACCGACATCGCCCACCATCCGTTCAGTGAAGGCAAGACCGGCCTGGGCGACCCAGGCTACATGAACCGGGCCCAGGTGGACCAGAACTACTCGGCGGTAACGGCGGCCTGTATGCTGGTGAGGCGCAAAGTCTATTTGGATGTCGGAGGCATGGACGAAGAGAATCTTGCCGTGCTGTTCAACGACGTGGACTTCTGCTTGCGCCTCTCCGAGCGGGGGTACCGGGTGGTTTGGACGCCATTTGCCACCGTGGTTCATCACGGCTCCATTTCCATCCACGAAGAGCGCCGGGATTTGCGGAAACTCGCCTTGGCCGCGGAGCGAGGGGAGAAGGAACGGGCATGGATGCTCTCCCGCTGGCTTCCCCGCCTCGCCCGGGATCCGGCCTTCAACCGCAATCTCGCTCTGACCGCCCTGGACTTGCGGGTAGAAGCCGACGCCGTGCCGGAATGGGATCCCGAATTCCGCGACCGCCTCCGGGTGCTGGGATTGCCTCTCGCCGGAGGCTCCGGAGAGTACCGCATCCGCGCCCCCTTCCGTGCCCTGTCAGACGCGGGCCTCGCCCAGTGCACCGCGGTCGATCCTCCCGGCCTCATGCAGGCACGGGTGCTGAGCCCCATCGAGCTGGAGCGCTTCGCTCCCGACACGTTGGTGTTGCACGCCGCGATCAACGACGCCCAGCTGCAGGCCCTCGAGCTCTGTCGCCGCTTCAATCCCCAAGTGCTGCGCGTCATGAGCCTGGATGATCTCATCACCCAGCTTCCACCCAAGAACTCCTTCTACCGCTTCGCCTTCAAGGACGCCAAGCCGCGACTGCGTCGGGCAGCGGCGCTGTGCCAGCGCCTGATCGTTTCCACCGAGCCTTTGCGGGAACTCACCCGGGGCATGTGCGATGACGTGCAGGTTCTGCCCAACCGGCTGGAGAGTAGCCGCTGGCTG
>NZ_DAIRTR010000226.1:0-2763 GCF_036803785.1 Pelomicrobium sp.
ATCCAGGGTAAGCTCTACCTGCGGGCCGTCAACCGACGCGGCCAAGGCACGCAGAGGCGCCACGCGCTCCCGCTCCACGTCGCCGAGAAAGACGAGGGTCAGGTGCAGCTTCCCGGCGGGAACCCCCCGGCCACCGCAAGCGAGCACGACCCGATCTACCAGCCGCACTAGCCGGCGCTCGAGCGCTTCATCCGGCCACAAGGCGAAGAACAGCCGATCCCGCGGGATCGGCGCAGGCAGGCCGCTCACGGCTCGGGCGCGATCAAGGCCACCGCCTCGGCGGCGATGCCCTCCACTCGTCCAGTGAACCCTAACCCCTCGGTGGTCTTGGCCTTCACATTCACCCAATCCGCCGGGACGCCCAGGTCGTGGGCGATGTTGGCGACCATCTGGCGCATGTGGGGTGTCATTCTGGGTGCTTGGGCGATGATGGTGGCATCCACGTTGACCACCCGGAAGCCCGCAGCGGCGAGCCGCCGGGCCACGTCCCGCAACAACACTCGGCTGTCGGCGCCGCGGTAGGCCGGGTCGCTGTCCGGATAAAGCCGTCCAATGTCCCCCAGGCCCGCAGCGCCGAGCAGGGCATCGGCCACCGCGTGAAGCAGCACGTCGGCATCGGAATGGCCGTCCAGGCCCCGGTCGAAGGGGATGGTCACTCCCCCGATGACCAGGGGGCGGCCTGTCACCAGGGGGTGCACATCGAAGCCGTGGCCGATCCTCATGGGGTCTTGCCTTCGCTCAGGAGGCGTTCCACCAGCGCCAGGTCTTGGGGAAAGGTGACTTTCAGGTTGGTCGCATCCCCTGGCACCAGACGGGGCTTGAGACCCAGCATCTCCACCGCCCGGGACTCGTCGGTCACTTCCGATGCGGCGTTCAGCGCGAGGGCTCTAGAGAGGAGACCATAGCGGAACATCTGGGGCGTCTGCGCTTGCCACAACCCTTCTCGGGGCTCGGTGGCGAGCACCCGGCCCTGGGAATCGGCCCGCTTGAGGGTATCGGATACCGGAATGGCCAGCAATCCCCCCACCTCATCCTCCCCGAGCTCCCGGGCGAGCCGCTCCACCCACAGAGGCTTCAGGCAGGGACGGGCGGCATCGTGGACCAGCACCCAGTCCGTCTCCTCGAGCTCGCCACGCAGCGCCTGGAGGCCCCGGTTCACCGTCTCAGCCCGGGTCGCGCCGCCGCAGCGCAGCACCCGCAGGCGTTGCCCGAAATCGCGCCAATCGAAGCGGTCCCAAAAGGCGTCATCGGGCGAGAGCAGCACGTGAATCGCGGCGAGAAAGCTGCATTGGCTGAGGGCTTGCAGGGCATGGCGGATCAGGGGCTGCCCCGCCACGGGAAGATACTGCTTGGGTACTGCCTGCCCCATGCGCAAGCCTGCGCCAGCGGCGGGCACCAAAGCCACGAATGTCGGCATCGCATCATTCTACCGGAACCACTTTAGGGGGCAGCGAGCTCTCCATTCCAGGAGCGCCGCCGTCGAACCCATCAACTAAGATGGAAGGGAGAGCACCCGAGAAGCCGCTCGCACCGGTCGGTTCCCGCCCCGGTCCGACTTCTTTCCTCCAGTCGGGTGGAGCCGTCACCGCCGCGGTGCGGACGTGTGTCAGAACGAGGAGGTTTTCATGGAAAAACCCTTGAGAATCACGTTCCTGGACGTGCCCCCGTCGCCCGCCCTGGAAGCGCATATCCGGAGCAAGGCCGAGAAGCTGGAGCAGTTCCATCCCCATCTGGTGGGTTGCCAGGTCTACGTGGAGCTGGATGCCAAGCATCGCCATCAGGGGCGCTTGTTCAGCGTGCGATTGGAACTCAAGGTCCCGGGAGACTTGCTGGTGGTTACCCGCCATGCGGCCGAGGACGTCTATGTGGCGTTGCGGGACGCTTTCGATGCCGCCCGGCGGCAACTGGAATCCCACGCCCGGCGCCTCCGGGGAGAGGTCAAAACCCACGAACCCGAGGGCTCAGGCCATGTGGCGCGGCTGTTCCCCGACGGCTATGGGTTTATCGAAGCAGACGACGGGCGGGAGCTCTACTTCCATCGGGAGAACGTGGTCAACACGGACTTCGACCGGTTGGAAGTAGGCTCACCAGTCCGCTTCCTGGCCGAGCCGGCCAAGGAAGGCTGGCAGGCCAAACGAGTGAGCGCCCGTTGATCAGCTTGACCCCCGCTTGATGGGCGATGCTTTTGGCCCCATTAAATCATCGGTAATGGAGAATCCATGATGTCCGTGCGCCCGGCAGCGGTAGCCGGTACCTTCTATCCCGGGGATGCGCCGACGCTTTCCCGCGCGGTCGATACCCTGCTTGCGGAAGCGCGGCGGCGCGCCCCGCGCGGGGAATCGGAGCCCTTCCCCAAGGCGCTGATCGTTCCCCATGCGGGCTATATCTACTCTGGACCGGTGGCAGCCTCGGCCTACGCGCGGCTGCAGGAAGGCCGTGACCGGGTCAAGCGTGTCGTCTTACTGGGCCCCTGTCACCGCGTGCCGGTGCGGGGGGTCGCCCTTCCCGGGGCGCAACGCTTCGCCACCCCCTTGGGGACGGTGGAGGTGGACCCAGCGGCACGGGCCCGTCTGCTGCGCCTTCCCCAGGTGGTGGAGAGCGCCGAGGCCCACGCCTGGGAGCACTCCCTGGAGGTGCAGCTCCCCTTTCTCCAGACCGTGTTCGACAGCTTCACCCTGGTGCCCTTGGTGGTGGGGGCGGCCTCCGCCGAGGAAGGGGCAGAAGTGCTGGAGACGATCTGGGGTGGGGCGGAGACCCTGATCG
>NZ_DAIRTR010000227.1:0-2737 GCF_036803785.1 Pelomicrobium sp.
CGGATTCGATCAAACCGATTTTCCCGCCCCGGCGCGAGCCGGTGAAGGCCCCCTTCTCGTGGCCGAACAGCTCGCTCTCCAGCAGGGTTTCGGGAAAGGCAGCGCAATTGATGGGGACGAAGGGATGATGGCGGCGGGGGCTCGCATTGTGGATCCCCTGGGCGATGAGCTCCTTGCCCGTGCCGCTCTCTCCCGTGATCAGGACGGTGGCATCGGTTTTGGCGTACTGGGCGGCGAGGCGCTTTGCCTGGAGCAAGGCAGGGGAGATGCCCACGATCTGATCTAGCTCGTGTTTGGCCACGAACTTGCGGGGTCGATGCTGGGCACGGATGCTGCGGTCCACCCGCTGGATGGTGCTGGAGTCCTGGCAGGTGAGCACCGCCCCGGTCTGGGCGCCGTGGGCGCGAATGGGAATGCAGTGGGTCACCACCGTGCGGTTGCCGATGCGCTGGATGCGCTCGCGCTCGCTCACGCCCCCTTGAAGGGTGCGTTCCAGCCCCAGCCCGGGGGCGACTTCCTGCACCGGCTTGCCCAGAGCTGCCCCGGCCTCGAGCCCGAGGAGTCGTTCCATCGCCGGGTTGACCGACTGAATGCGGCCGTGCATGTCTACGGCGATCACTCCTTCGTGCAGGTGGCGCAGTATGCCGTTCAGCCATTCTCGCTGGGCTTCCTGGAGGCGCTGAAGCCGGGCGATCTCAATGGCGTCGTCCAAGGCCTTGCGGGCGGAATGGGGGGAGTAAAGGAACACGCCCACCAGTCCCTGCTCCTCTGCCAGCCGGGTGATCATGCTGGAGCCCACGATGACCTGGAAGCCTTTGGCCGCCAGCTTCTTCACCCGCTCCCGAGCGTCGTAGGGGGTGGTGTAGGTATACTGCTCGATGTCCAGATTGAGCAGTTCCTTCACCTCCTCCAGCTCGGCCCGAATCGCCTGGAAGCTGAAGATGGCGATGCGCGGGGAGACTTCTCGAGCCTCCCGCAGGGCGCGCAGGATGTCGAATCCGGTGACCTGGAGCAGCACCACCGGCGCATCTAGCCGGTTGCGCAGATAGGCGCCGCTCGCCCCCGCCGAGACGAACACATCCACTTCGCTCGCCCGGATAAGGTTGCGGGCACTCGCCAGCGCTTCGGCGAACACCTGGTTGACGATGCGCACCTGCGCCTGGGCCTCGTAGGCGGAGAGAAGGGGAGGGAGCAGACGGGTGAAACTGGAGCCGATGGCGCAAATGCGGGGCCTGGGCGTGAGGGTCGCAGCGCTGAAATCCATCGCGTTTCTCCGGTGCGGGGTATCGAGGACGAGGGCAACAAAAGAAGCAAGCGAAGGCTAACCTAGATGTTCCACGCGGGCAATAGCATTTGTTTCTATCATGAAACGTAATTGGAACCGACGCTCCTCCAGGGGTTCCGCGCACTCAAATTTATATTTTCAATGGTGACAAGTTCTTGTAGATGACTTTTAAGTCGAAGTTCAAGTGAAATCCAGGGTGGTACGCCCCTTGCCAAGGAAACAAACAAGGGAGCGCAGCGATGCCGGAATCTTTCCGCCCGTGCAATTTTTCTGGAAATTGAATTGATTGGGACGAAAACTTGATGAGCGACCTGATTTCGGCAGGCGCCCGCTTCCGGGCCGCCTTGGAGGCAGAGCAACCCCTGCAGGTGGTGGGCACCATCAACGCCTATTGCGCTTTGCTGGCGCAACGGGCGGGTTTTCGCGCCCTCTATTTGTCAGGGGGGGGCGTCGCCGCTGCGTCCCTGGGGCTGCCAGACCTGGGCATCAGTACCCTGGACGACGTGCTCACGGACGTGCGCCGTATCACCGATGCCTGCCCGCTGCCTTTGCTGGTGGATGCCGATACGGGCTTCGGCAGCGCCTTCAACATCGCCCGCACGGTGAAATCTCTCATCAAGTTCGGTGCGGCAGCCATGCACATCGAGGACCAGGTACAGGCCAAGCGCTGCGGCCACCGGCCCGGCAAGGAGATCGTTTCGCGGGAGGAAATGGTGGATCGGATCAAGGCGGCGGTGGACGCCCGCACCGATGCCCAGTTCATCATCATGGCCCGCACCGACGCTCTGGCGGTGGAGGGGCTGGAGGCCGCCATCGAGCGGGCCTGTGCCTTCGTGGAGGCTGGAGCGGACATGATCTTTCCCGAGGCGGTGACCGAGCTGGATCACTATCGCCGGTTCGCGCAGGCGGTAAAAGTGCCGATTCTGGCCAACATCACCGAGTTCGGCCGCACGCCTCTTTACACGGTGGAGGAGCTGCGTAGCGCCGGCGTGGGGATCGCCCTGTACCCCTTGTCCGCGTTTCGCGCTGCAGCGAAGGCCTCCCAGGACGTCTACGAGACACTGCGGCGCGAGGGCACCCAGGCCAGGATGCTCCCGACGATGCAGACGCGGGATGAACTCTACCAGGTCCTGAATTATCACGTTTTCGAAGCCAAGCTGGATGCGTTGTTTGCGAAGGAGAAAAGTCGATGACGGTACCCGGTCTGGACTCCGTGGGCAAGCCCAAGAAGTCGGTGGCGCTGTCGGGGGTAGTGGCGGGCAATACGGCGTTGTGTACGGTGGGGCGTACGGGGCGGGATCTTTATTATCGGGGCTATGACATTTTGGAGTTTGCGGACCGGGCGGAGTTTGAGGAGGTTGCGCATCTTTTGGTGCATGAGCGTTTGCCCACGCGTGGGGAGTTAGAGGGCTACAAGGCGAAGCTGAGGGCTCAGCGGGGGCTGCCGGCGGT
>NZ_DAIRTR010000228.1:0-2692 GCF_036803785.1 Pelomicrobium sp.
CAGCCACTCAGGCCGTGGGCTACGACAGCGATCAAGACGAGGCGCAGGAGCGTGTCCACCATGGCTGCCGCTTGGCAAGATCCATGCCGGTCGAAATGTCCGCGTTGCGGCGGGAAAGCGGTGGCGGTCGGACGCTCTACGGCACTTCGTGGACGCTGGAGGGGAGTTGCCGGCGGCGTCGCGTCCCGTTCGGCTTGGCCCCAGTCTTGCATGGGGGCTCTTCAATCGTGGTGGGTCCACCGGTCCCGCATCGGAGTGTGTGCCCGGGGATCGGGGGCGGGCGCGTGGGATTTTCAGTGTGGGCGAGCGCGGCGCCTCCTTGCCGTCATGGTCAACTTACCGACGCGACGGGCGTTTGCTATGAAAGAGAAGGAAAGCCGCATCCCAGGCGGCCCAGGATGGAAGGCGGGTCTCGCGCGGCGGCGTGTCGGGTGCGGTACAGGTGCAACCGGGAGCGGGCTGCGAGGAAGCACAGAGTGGGCGAGAGGGACAAAAGGTCCCTGGGATCAGAACGTTTCCCTCACCAGGGGCGTCTAAAAAGAGGTTAAATTGAGGGTGATCCGAGCAAGCGGCGCCTACGCCCCCAGCGCTTTCGTCTAGACTGGAAGTAGTCGATGCCCCAAACATGGTGTAGCGAGAGATGACGGAACGAAACTCGAGCAACAGCCTGGTGGAATCGCTGACGGCCTTCGCGCGTCAGCACAACGCCCAACACTGGTCGGGGACGTTCAGGGAATTCATCGAGCAGATCGTTCCCCAGGCGCCCCAGCGCCACAGCCGGCTGAGCCATGAGTACATCTGGGACATGCTTCGCTGGTATGCCGAGAAGCAGAGCGACGGAGAAAAGAAGCCAGCGACGGCGCTCTTTTCCCACGAGCTCTTCGGCATCGACGCGGCGCTGACCCGGGTCACGGAGTACTTCAAGGCGGCGAGCGCTGGCTCCGACGTAGGTCGTAGGCTGCTCCTGCTCCTGGGTCCCCCCTCCGGCGGCAAGTCGACCCTGGTGATCCTGCTCAAGCAGGGGCTGGAAGAGTACAGCCGCACCGATGAAGGGGCCCTTTACGCCATCGCCGGCTGCCCAGTCAACGAGTCACCCCTTCACCTGATTCCCCATACCCTCCGGGCCCAGGTCCGGGAGACCTACGGCGTGGAGATCCAGGGCGAGCTCTGCCCTTACTGCCGGGTGCGGCTCGAGACGGAGTTCGGCGGCGATTTCATGCAGTTCCCGGTCCGCCGCATGTTCATTTCGGAGGCGGCCCGTTCCGGAGTGGGCACCTACGCGCCCCACGATCCCAGCACCGCCGACATCGCAGATCTGGTGGGCTCCGTGAACCTGTCCAAGGTGGCGGAAATCGGCGACGAGGGCGATCCCCGGGCCTGGTCCTGGTCGGGGGCGTTGTACTCGGCCAGCCGGGGCCTGCTGGAGATGATCGAGATCCTCAAGGTCAAGCGGGAGTTTCTCTACGTTTTGCTCACCCTCACCCAGGAAAAGAACGTGAAGGTCTCCCGCTTTCCTCTGATCTACCTGGACGAGACCATCGTCGCCCACACCAACCTGGCCGAGTTTCACAAGTTCTTGCAGGAAAAGGAAAACGAGGCGCTGCTGGACCGCATGGTGATCGTCAAGGTGCCCTATACACTCTCTTATCTGGAGGAGGCGAGGATCTATGCCAAGTTAGTCTCGGCGGCCAAGACCTTCCGCGACGTGCACCTGGATCCCCATGCCCTCAAGGTGGCGGCAGTGTTCGCGGTGCTCACCCGCCTCAAGAAATCGGCCCGGGACGACTTGGACATGTCCAAGAAGGTGCGCTTGTATGCGGGCGAGCACGTGGACGGCTTCCCGGAGGCGGAAGTGGAGCGGGTGCGGGCGGAGCACCCGGACGAGGGCTTGTCCGGGGCGAGCCCCCGCTTCGTGATCAACGCCTTGTCCAACGCCATCACCCGCAGCGAGACCTCGAGCCTCACCAGCATGGAGGTGCTGCTCGCCCTCAAGGATGCCATCGAGTCGGATGCCCGCATGGATGCCCACCAGAAGCGGCAGTGGATGGACTACCTGGTGGTGACCCGCAAGGACTTCTACAACCGGTGGGTGAAGGAGGACGTGCACAAGGCCCTGTTCACCTCCTTCGAGGAGGAGGCCCAGCAGCTCCTGGACAAGTATCTGGACGAGGTGGAGGCCTCCCTGGACCGGCGCGAGGTGGTCGATCCCATCACCGGAGAAAGCCGCGCGCCGGACGAACGGTTCCTGCGTTCCGTGGAAGAGAAAATCAAGATCTCCGACTCGGGCAAGGAAACGTTCCGCCAGGAAGTGGTGCGCAAGGCCATGGTGGCCTACAAGGCCGGACAAAAGTTCACCTTGGACAGCCATTCGCGGCTCCACGACGCCATCGAACAGTACCTGTTCGAGGAGCGCCGGGACGTGTTGCGGCTGGTGACCTCGGCCGCCCGGCCGGACGAGGAGGCCCAGAAGAAGATTTCTGCGGTGCAGGAAAGGCTCATCAGCCATTACGGCTATGATGAGCACAGCGCCAAGGAGGCCATGAATTACGTCACCACCCTGTTGTCCCAAGAGTAAAGGACGCTTCTCGTCGAGCCGATGGTCCGCAGAATAGGCATGATGAACGGCACTTCCCACCCTCCCGCCTCCCCGGCCGGGGAGCAGGGCAGCGGCGCTTGGTACGACCTGTTCTCC
>NZ_DAIRTR010000229.1:0-2690 GCF_036803785.1 Pelomicrobium sp.
TCTACGATTATCCCAACGCCATCATCGCGGATCGGGTGGGGGTGGACATTCTGTGCGTGTCGGACACGGGCGGCATGGTGCTGTTCGGCCACGAGGACACCACTTCGGTCTCCTTCGAGGAGGTGATGTTCATGGCCCAGGCAGTCAAGCGCGGCTCCCGGTACGGGCTGCGCATGGTGGACATGCCTTACATGAGCTTTCACCTCTCCACCCAGCAGGCGGTGGACAATGCCGCCAAGTACGTCTCCCAGGCAGGCGCCGAGGTGATGAAGTGCGAGGGTAACCAGCACCACGCCAAGTATGTGGAAGCGATCGTCAAAGCGGGCATTCCGGTGCAGGGCCACATCGGTATCACCCCCATGCGCATCCCCCAGCTCGGGGGCTTCGCCGCCCAGGGCAAGACCGCAGACCGGGCCAAGGAGCTGATCGACGACGCCATGGCCTTCTACGACGCGGGCTGCTTTTCCATCCTGTGCGAGGTGACCACCTCCGAGGTATGCCAGTATCTGGCCGAGACCCTGCCGATTCCCGTCATCAGCCTGGGGGCGGGTAATCAAGCCGATGGGGTGCACATCATCGGCTCGGACCTCTTCCATCTGTACGAGAAACACACACCGCGCCATTCCAAAGTCTACGTGGACCTGATCCCGATCATCGAGCAGGTATACAAGGACTACATGAAGGACGTGAGGGAGCGCAGGTATCCTGGTCCCGAGCACACGGTGTTCATGAAGGAGGAGGAGCTCAAGCGCTTCCAAGAGATGGTGGGATGGAAAAAGAAGTAGCCCCCGGCACACCGGACGTGTTGTCTCAGGGTGTGGCCGCCTTCCTCGCCGCGAGCGCCTTTTTTGCCGATCTCACCACGGATCAACTGGAGGCGCTCGCTCCCCTGTTCCGGGTGGAAGAGTATCCCCAGGGTGCCGAAATCTACAACCTGGGTGATCAGGCGGTGGATTTCTACGTGCTGGTGGAGGGGCTGGTGCGCTTCACCATCGGCCGCGGCGGGCGCCAGGCGACCGCAGGGGAGCTCATTCGCAGCGGCGAGATCTTCGGCTGGGCGGCGGTGGTGGAACGAGCTCAGCGGCGCATCGCCACCGCCTACTGCCTCACCGCCTGCCGGGTGCTGGCGATCAACGGCAACGAGTTCCTGAAGGCCATGGACCGGGACCACAGCATGGGCTATCACGTGATGAAGCAGCTTAACTTTCTCATTACTGGTGAGCTCACCTCGTTTGCCTCTGGATGAGGAGAACACGGACGGCACCGTTGCGCAGGAAAAATAATTTTTATGTAAAAAGAAGATTTTTTTATTTTTCCTCCCGGGCCTTCCGCGCTAAGAAATTTAAGGTTTGGATCGATCTGGAGAGGGGGAGCAGCCGGTTGAATCTCTAGCGGCGGCAAACCCAGGGGGCGTGGACGTAAAACAGGCCTGACGGCCGCCGCCCGAGGCCTCGACCTGCGCGGTATTGGAGGAGGCGTTCATGTTCACCAGCAATCCATTCGCCGCAGCAGCAGAGCTCGTGTCCCCTTTGGCGATACGGGCGTATGTCATCCTGATGGCGATCGCCGTTGCCGCCGGAACGCTGTTCGACATCTACCACAAGGGCAGCGGCAAGTATTTCGCGCTGCGTAGAGAAAGAACGAAGGCCGCAGCCCGAAGCCAGCTGAGTAGCTCGCAGAAATTCTCCTTGGCGGTCAAGACCGTCGCCGAGGCGGCCGTCTCTGGCGAGTTCTGCAAAACGCCCAGGCGCATCTCCCACCTCTTGATGATGTACGGTTTCCTACTCTACGTGATCACGACCCTGGTGATGGTCTTCGGCTATGCCACCGCCGCCGATACGCCGGCTGCCCTACCGCTGCTGTGGAACCTGGGGGCATTGATGATTCTCGCCGGCGGTGTGTGGTTTTTCTTCTTCCTCAGGGTGAACGTGGCCTACGAGGGCCACTCCCCTTTCCGCCTGGTGCGCGCGGATCTCTTCGTAGGCCTGCTCCTGCTGAGCGCCGCGTTCGCGCTGCTGTGGCATTTCGTGCAAACGACCTTCGGGAGCCGGGCGGCGAGCCTGTTATTTTTTAGCCTCTACATCTTCTTCACGACACTGCTCTTCGTGACCGTCCCCTGGTCCAAGTTCGCCCATATGTTCTATAAGCCGGCGGTGGCGTACCAGCGCAGGATCGAAGAGGCGAGTGGCGCCTCCGATCTGCCGACGCCCGCCGGCGGCCTCCACTGCAGGAACTGAAGCCATGCCGACCTACGTAGACATGACGCGCTGCGACGGCTGTGGTGAGTGCGTGGACATCTGCCCGTCCGACATCATGCACATCGACCCGGTCTACCGCCGGTCGTACAACATCGAGCCCAACTTCTGCTGGGAATGCTATTCCTGCGTCAAGGCCTGTCCGCAGCACGCGATCGACGTGCGGGGCTATTCCGATTTCGCGCCCCTGGGTCACAAGGTCCGGGTGCTGCGCGACCGGCAGAATAACCGCGTGTACTGGAAGATCCGTTATCGCGATGGGCGAGTGAAGGAGTTCACCTTCCCCATCAGGACCACGCCTTGGGGTTCCATCAAGCCGCCGTCGGACTACGAGCGGCCCGATGCCAAGGCGCTCGCCTCGCCCCTTCTCGCCCACGAGCCCGAGGCGCTCAAGGTGCAGGCGCTGCCCGTACTGCCCCGTCTGGAAAAGGTGTG
>NZ_DAIRTR010000230.1:0-2678 GCF_036803785.1 Pelomicrobium sp.
GCCCAGGATAGGGAAACGGTGGAACGCAACCGAGCCCTGCTCGGCAGCCTAGGCTTCGACATCGCACCCCTTTCCCCCACCACCCTGACGGTGCGGGCGGTGCCCTCGGCCCTGGCGCAGGCCGATACCGCTAACCTGATCCGGGATCTAATCCAGGAGCTGCGGGACTTCGACGCCGCCACGCTCGCCACCGCCCACCGCAACGAGCTCCTCGCCCGGATCGCCTGCCATGGGGCGGTGCGGGCCCACCGGCGCCTCACCTTGGCCGAAATGAACGCGCTGCTGCGCCAGATGGAGGCGACGGAGCGCTCCGGTCAGTGCAACCACGGGCGGCCCACCTGGTTCCAGTTGAGCCTCCAGGATCTGGATCGCCTGTTCATGCGGGGCAGGTGAAAAGTGGACCACCAGGCTCTGGGCCTTTCCGAGTCGGGTCCCCGCGGGCGTAGGGCGCCCGATCCTCCCGCCATCTTCCTGATGGGGCCCACCGCCGCGGGTAAGACCCAGGTGGCGGTCACCCTTGCCCGAAGCCTTCCGGTGGAGATCGTAAGCGTGGACTCCTCCCTGGTCTACCGCCACATGAACATCGGCACCGCCAAGCCCGATCCGCAGACGCTCAAGGTCGTGCCCCATCATCTGATCGACCTGGTGGAGCCCAACGAGACCTACTCAGCGGGGCGCTTCCGGGACGATGCCCTCACGGTGATGCGGGAAATCACCGAACGGGGTCACATTCCGCTCCTGGTAGGCGGGACCATGCTCTACTTCAAAGCGCTGCGGGAGGGCCTCGCCGAGCTGCCCAGAGCGGACCCGGCGCTGCGGGTCGTAATCGACGGCATGGCCGCCGAGCAGGGCTGGCCAGCCCTGCACCGCATCCTCTCCCAAGTCGACCCGGAAACCGCAGCGCGGCTGTCGCCCAACGACGCCCAGCGCATCCAGCGAGCCCTGGAAGTGTATTACCTGACCGATCGACCCCTATCGGCGCTCCTCAAAAAACCCCAATACGTCTATTTCCCCTATCGGGCGATCACCCTTGCCCTCGTGCCGAGCGACCGGGAGCGGCTCAACCAGCGCATCGCTCAACGCTTCGAGGACATGCTGGAGCTGGGCCTGATCGGGGAAGTGCGCTGGCTGCGCCGCCACTACGCCCTGGACCTCTCCATGCCCTCCATGCGCTGCGTCGGCTACCGCCAGGTATGGAAGTACCTCGAGGGAGAATACACCCTGGAGCTGATGCGGGAGCGGGCAATTGCGGCAACGCGCCAGCTTGCCAAACGCCAGCTCACTTGGCTGCGGGCCATGGAAGGTGTCACCACCTTTGACTGCTTCGGCGAGTCGGTCGCCGAGGCGGTGCTGGCCCACCTGCGGGCGGCCCTCGCCGGCTGAGCTGCCGGGCACTACTTACCGTTGCCCTTTTCCCGCACTCCGGCCCGGGCCCAGCCGTGGGCAAAGGTCAGCTCCAGCAGATCCCCCGGGGCTACCTGGGCTGCAGAGCGCACGATGCCGCCGTCCGCGGTCCGGACGATGCTGTAGCCGCGCTCCAGCACGTGCTGGGGGTTCAGATGGTCGAGATGGGCCTCGAGCCGCACGAGCTCCCGTTCGGCATGGGAGAGCGTGTAAGCCATCGCCCGTGAGAGCCGCGCCGCCGCCCTGCGCCAGGCGGCCCATGATGGCTCGAGGTCCGGGCGCGCCCGCCGCAAACGCTCCGCCAGGTGCGCCGTCTGTGTCCTGTCTAGGGCGAGTCGGCGGCGCGCCGCCGCCACAAGCCGCCGCGCAAGTTCCGCAAGCCGCGCCGCTTGGGCTCGCAGACGCTCGCCGGGAGGGACGAGCCGCCGCGCCAGGTAGTCCAGTTGCTGCATGCGCGCTTCGAGCCGCCGCCCATAGCCCCGCTGCAGGCGTCGCGCCAGGCTCTCCAGGCGGGCGAGCAGGTCGATGCGGCTGGGGCTCACGAGCTCCGCCGCGGCGGTGGGGGTCGGCGCGCGCCGATCGGCGACAAAATCAGCAATGGTGAAATCGGTCTCGTGGCCCACGCCGCTCACCACCGGGATGGGACAAGCGGCGATCGCCCGGGCCACCACCTCCTCATTGAACGCCCAGAGATCCTCCAGGCTTCCTCCGCCCCGGCACAGAATGAGGACATCGCACTCTCCCCGCTCTCCCGCGACGCGTAGCGCCGCCGCGATCTGCTGGGCGGCCTCGAGCCCCTGCACTTGGGTCGGATAGATAACCACGGGCAGGGTCGGCAGGCGCCGTCGCAATGTGGCGAGCACATCCCGCAGGGCCGCCCCCTGGGCAGAGGTGACAACGCCCACCTGGTGCGGGAAGAGGGGAAGGGGGCGCTTGCGCTCGGGGGCGAACAGGCCTTCCCGTTCCAGTTTCGCCTTTAAGCGCTCGAAAGCCTCGTACAGGGCGCCCAGTCCCGCCCGGCGCATGGTCTCCACGTTGAGCTGGAATTCCCCGCGGGCCTCGAAGAGGGTCACCAAGGCGCGCACCTCTACCAGAGCACCGTCCGCCGGTTCCCAGTCCAGGTATTGATTGCGGTTGCGGAACATGACGCAACGCACCTGAGCCTCCCGGTCCTTCAGGGCGAAATACCAGTGACCCGACGCATAGCGCTTCAGGTTGGAAATCTCGCCGCGCACCCAGAGCAGAGGGTAGGTCTGCTCCAGCAGGACGCGGGT
>NZ_DAIRTR010000231.1:0-2585 GCF_036803785.1 Pelomicrobium sp.
GAGATGCGGGTGTGTACCTCCCCGCCCCCCAGCTCCTCCGCGCTCACCACTTCTCCCGTGGCGGCTTTCACCAGGGGAGGGCCGCCGAGGAAGATGGTGCCCTGGTTTTTCACGATGATGGTCTCGTCGGACATGGCCGGCACGTAAGCGCCCCCCGCGGTGCAGGAGCCCATCACCACCGCGATCTGGGGGATGCCCAGGGCCGAGAGGCGTGCCTGGTTGTAGAAGATGCGCCCGAAATGGTCCCGATCGGGGAATACCTCGTCCTGGGCCGGCAGATAAGCGCCCCCGGAATCCACCAGGTAGAGGCAGGGCAGGCGATTTTCCCACGCGATTTCCTGGGCCCGCAGGTGCTTCTTGACGGTGATGGGGTAATAGGTGCCCCCTTTCACGGTGGCATCGTTCGCGACGATCATGCATTCCTGCCCGCACACGCGCCCGATGGCGGTGACGATACCCGCCGCAGGGACTTCGTTGCCGTACATGCCGTAGGCGGCAAGCTGGGACAGCTCCAGGAGCGGCGTGCCCGGATCGATCAGGGCGTCGATCCGCTCCCGTACGAGGCGCTTGCCCCGGGCGAGATGCCTGCGCCGGGCCTCCTCCGGACCGCCCTGGGCCACCTCCTGCACCTTGCGGCGCAACTCCTCCACCAGGGCGCGCATCGCCTGGGCATTGGTGCGAAATTCCTCGCTCCGCAGGTCTACCTTCGACTGGATGGCCATCATGTCAGCCGGTCTTGGCAAAAAGCTCCCGTCCGATGAGCCAGCGGCGGATCTCGGAAGTGCCTGCCCCGATCTCGTAGAGCTTAGCGTCTCGCCACAGGCGAGCTGCAGGATACTCGTTGATGTAGCCGTTACCGCCGAGGCATTGGATCGCCTCCCCTGCCATCCAAGTGGCCCGTTCCGCGGCGTAGAGGATAGCTCCGGCCGCATCCCTGCGGCTCAATTCTCCCCGGTCGCAGGCCTTGGCCACGGCGTAGACGTAGGCGCGGCAGGCGTTGAAGGTGGTGTACATGTCGGCGAGCTTCCCTTGGATCAACTGGAACGTACCGATCGGCTGGCCGAATTGCTTGCGTTCGTGCACGTAGGGGAGCACCACGTCCAGGCAAGCCGCCATAATTCCCAGCGGACCGCCGGCCAGCACCAGCCGCTCGTAGTCGAGCCCGCTCATGAGCACGGCGATGCCTTCGTTGACTGCTCCGAGGACATTGTCCCCCGGTACCTCGCAATCCTGGAACACCAGCTCGCAGGTGTTGGAGCCGCGCATGCCCAGCTTGTCCAGTTTCTGGGCCGTGGCAAAGCCCTTGAAGCCCCGCTCGACGATGAAAGCGGTGATGCCCTTCGCCCCGGCGTCGGGATCCGTCTTGGCGTAGACCACTACCACGTCCGCGTCCGGCCCGTTGGTGATCCACATCTTGGTGCCGTTAAGAACGTAGCACTCGCCCCGCTTGTCCGCCCTAAGCTGCATGGACACCACGTCGGAGCCGGCGCCGGATTCCGACATGGCCAATGCCCCCACGTGCTCGCCGGAGACGAGCTTGGGCAGGTAGCGCTGCTTTTGCGCCTCACTGCCGTGACGCCGGATCTGGTTGACGCACAGATTGGAGTGGGCCCCGTAGGAGAGACCCACGGAGGCGCTCGCGCGGCTCACCTCCTCCATGGCCACCACGTGGGCCAGATAGCCCAACCCCGCGCCGCCGTACTGCTCCTCGACCGTGATGCCGAGCAGTCCCAACTTGCCCAGCTTGGGCCATAAATCCCGGGGGAATTCATTGGAGCGGTCGATCTCCGCCGCCCGGGGCGCAATCTCTTTGGCGGCAAAGCTGCGCACGCTTTCGCGCAGCAGGTCGATAGTCTCACCCAGATCGAAGTTGAGGCTCGCGGGGTTCATGGTCGGTCCGGCTTCGGGCTATGGCGCCAAGGGCGAACGGGGCGCGGTGCAAGAAGATCCTTACCACCCCCCGGTTTCGAGCCAGCGCTCGAGCTGATCCATCCGGTCCACGCCCCAGAAGGGCTCCCCGTCCACGATGAAGAAGGGGGAGCCGAACACGCCCCGGGCGAGGGCGGCGTCGGTCTCGACGCGCAGCCGCTCCTTCACGGCGGGTGCCTGCAGCACCGCGCGCAGCGTCTCGCCGGGGAGCCCTACCGTGGCGGCCACCTGGACGGTCACCTCCGGGCTGGAGATATCCTGGTCTTCGACGAAATAGGCGCGGAACAGGGCCGCGGCCAGCGCCTTGGCCTGGGCCGGATCCCGGTCCCACACCCAGTAAGTGGCCCGGGCGGGGGCCTGGGTCGCCACCGGGAACTTGGAGGGGATCTTCAAAGGGATCCCGTTATGGCGGGCGCAGCGCAGGGTATCGCGGCGGACATACTCGCCTTTGAGGGGGATCGTGGGAAGGGGCTGCCCGCCCGTGACCTTGAAGACGGCGCCGAGGAGGATAGGGTGCCAGATCACTTCCCGATCGTGCCTGGCGGCGAGTGCCTCGATGCGGCAGCTGGCGAGATAACCGTAGGGCGAGGAGTAGTCAAAATAAAAATCGATCGGCGCACCCATGTCGGGTCCCCGGCGAACCCCCGAGGCTTCAG
>NZ_DAIRTR010000232.1:0-2554 GCF_036803785.1 Pelomicrobium sp.
GTGGACACCACCTGGATGTCCCGCGCCACCTCGGCTTCCCCCATGCGCATGATGGAGCCTTTGCCGAACTGCTTTTCGATCTGCGACAGCGCCGCCGCCAACGCCTTGCTCTTGTGGTCGTCCATGGATGCCCCGTGCCTCGTGAACCGGATGACAAGAGAAATCAAAATTATGGCATAAGCGTCCCTGGGCGTCAGGTGACCGCCTTGGGTCCTCGGATCCGATCGGCGGGGGCGTCTGCGTAAAAAGGCCGGGCTAGCGGATCCAGGCCCAGGCCGCGAGCCCGAGGGACGCCACCGCCGCGATCCACAGGCCCACGATGACCGCCGCGGCGGCTCGGGATACCGGCTTTGTCCCGGCGAATACACCACTGGCCCGGTCCCGGCATTATTCCTCCAGCACGTCGGCGGGCACCATGCGCAGGGCCAGCAGGAGGGCAAGGGGCAGCAAAATGACCTCGTCCAGATAACCCAACACCGGCACGAAATCGGGGATGAGATCGATGGGGCTCAAGGCATAGGCCACGATGAGGCCCACGAAAAGCTTAGCGTACCAAGGGGTGCGGGGATGCCGGGCGCACAGGTAGAGGGCGTAGACCTCCCGCTTGAGCGCCTGCGCTCGGGCGCGCCACGACTCGCCGAAAACCCGGTTCATCCGTCGCCTCGGGCGCATCGGGCGATCCCCTCCAGGGCCGCCTCCACCGCCTGCCGGCGCACCGCTTCCCGGTCTCCAAGAAAGCGGTGGGTTTCGACTCGGGTAGGCCTACCTCGAACCGCCCAAGCGATGCACACCGTGCCCACCGGCTTCTCCCGGGTACCGCCGGTGGGGCCGGCGATACCACTGACCGCCACCGCCAGCTGGGCGCGGCTGCGCTCGAGGGCCCCGTGGGCCATCTCTCGCACCGTCTCCTCCGACACCGCTCCATGGCGCGCCAAGGTATCGGAGCGTACCCCGAGCAGCTCCTGCTTGGCCAAGTTCGAATACACCACGAAACCCCGGTCGAACCAGGCCGAAGCGCCGGGCACCGTGGTCACCGCCTGGGCGATCCAGCCCCCGGTGCAGGATTCGGCGGTGGCCACCATCCATCCTGCCCTTTGCAGGGCCCAGCCCGCCTCCTGCGCCAACCGCAAGAGCCTCGCGTCCATGGCGTCTACCCCGTAAGCGCCCGCCAAGCCGCCAGGACGATCAGGGTGTAGAAGGCCGCAACCAGGTCGTCCAGCATGACCCCGAAACCGTTCTGAAATCGCCGCTCCAGGTGACGGATGGGCGGCGGCTTCACCACGTCGAACAAACGAAAGAGCAGGAAGGCACAGACCTGCCAAAGCAGGGCGGGCGGCGCGAAAGAGAGTAGGAGCAGAAACGCCGTCATCTCGTCCCACACCATGCCCCGATGGTCATGGACCCCCAAGGCACGGCCCGCCCGGTCGCATGCCCACACGCCCAGGGCGAACATGACAGCCACCAAGGCAAGCAACGAGGCAACCTCCATTCTCGGGGCAAGCCACTGGTAGACCGGTAGCATGGCCAGGCTGCCAAAGGTGCCCGGGGCGGCGGGGATTTTGCCGAGCCCGAAGCCGAAAGCGATGAGCTGGGCCGGATCCGCCCGCAGCTCTGCCCAGGAAGGCCTTCTTCCCGAGTTAACGGAAGTGGTCAAACCCCATCCTCTCGAGAGCGATCGGCGCACCGTCCTCCCCCCGGAGGATGAGGCCGCGCTCGGCCGTGATGCGTCCAATGGGCGTCAAGGGCAGCCCCAGCTCCCGCCCCAGCTCTTCGAGCAGCCGGCGAACTCCCGGTGGAGCGGTGAACAGCAGTTCGTAGTCGTCCCCCCCCGCCAGCATGCATTGGGCGGCGAGCGCGCGGTCGGTCAAGCGCGCCATCACCGCCGAGCGGGGCAGCTGGGAGAATTCGACGATCGCGCCCACCTCCGAACGCTCCAGGATGTGCGCGAGATCCTGGGCGAGACCGTCCGACACGTCGATGGCGGCGTGGGCGATACCGCGCAGGGCGAGGCCCAGCGCCACCCGGGGGGTGGGGGTGTCCAAACGGGCGAGGCAGAAGGCCGCATCCTGGGGATCGAGGGCAAGGCGCCGGCGCAAGTGGGCCAGCGCCAAGGCCGCATCGCCTACGGTCCCCGATATCCATATGTCATCGCCCGCCCTGGCTCCGTCGCGCCGCAGCGCTTCTCCATCCGGCACCTCACCGAGCACGGTGACGCACACGTTGAGCGATCCGTGGGTGGTGTCGCCCCCCACCAGATCTACCCGGAATTGGGCCGCCAGGTCCATGAAGCCGCGGGCGAAGGCGCCCACCCATGCTTCGTCCGGCTCGGGCAGGGCCAAGGCCAGGAGGGCCCAACGGGGCTGAGCCCCCATGGCCGCCAGGTCCGAGAGGTTGACTGCGAGGGCCTTGCGGCCCAGCTTCTCCGGATCGGCGTCGAGGAAGAAATGCCGTCCGGCCACCAGCATGTCCGTGGAGACCACCAGCTCCTGGCCCGGGGTCGGCTTCAAGAGGGCCCCGTCGTCCCCCACGCCCAGCACGGTACCGGGGGCGGGAT
>NZ_DAIRTR010000233.1:0-2551 GCF_036803785.1 Pelomicrobium sp.
GGGCCTTCGGCGTCGATGACCGCCTTGAGCAGAGAGCTTCGGGGCGCGGGCTTCAGCGTTGTTTCCACTTGATCGAGCAGCCGATGCTGGGGATCTGCTCCCGCGGCCCTCGGCCGGTCTTGGCAATCTGCACCATCGCCTCAAACAGCTCCCGGCGGGCGTTCTCCGGCGCCGCTTCTTTGCGCGAAGCATCCAGCCGGCCCCGGTACTGGAGCGCCAGGTCGGCGTTGAAACCGAAGAAATCCGGGGTGCATACCGCCCCGTAGGCTCGGGCCACCTCCTGGGTTTCGTCCAGCACGTAGGGGAACGGGAAGTCGAACTCTTTCGCCACTTTCACCATGTTTTCGAAAGAGTCCTCGGGATACTCGCTGGGGTCGTTGGACATGATGGCGATTGCGCCAATGCCGTGGGACTTGAGCTCGCGGCAGTCGCGCACGATGCGCGGCCGCACGGCCTTCACGTAGGGGCAATGGTTGCAGATGAACATGACCAGCAACCCGTTCGGTCCGCGCACGGAGGAGAGGTTGTAGCGCTTGCCGTCTACACCGGGCAGGTCAAAGTCCACTGCCTTCCAGCCGAAGTTGCACACCGGGGTTTCGGTTGCCGCCATACTTGTCTTGGATCCGTCGAGAACGTTTTCGCTCCCGGGCCGCCGGGCCCGGATTTGAGGCTAGCTTCTAGTTTATCATGGCGCCATTTCTGCTGACTTCGATGGCCTTTCCCCGCTTCTATTGCCCAGCCCTTGCCCAGGAGCCTGCGCGGGTGAGCCTGCCCCCCGCCGCCGCCCACCACGCAACCCGGGTGTTGCGGCTCAAGGTGGGGGATCGGGTCGGCTTGTTCGACGGCCGTGGGACCGAGGCCCTGGGAGCGGTGGCCGCCGTCGAGCGTCAGGGGGTGCACGTACAGGTACTGGAATGGCGCCCGGCACCCCCGGTGCCCGCCCTGGAGCTCACCCTGGCCCAGGCCTTGTGCACCCAGGAAAAAATGGATTGGGTGGTGCAGAAGGCGGTCGAGCTGGGGGTAGCCCGGATCCAGCCCTTGGCGACCGAGCGCAGCCGGGTACGGCTCGCGCCCGAGCGGGCGGCGCGGCGCCGGGTGCATTGGGAAGGGGTGGTGGTGGCCGCCTGCGAGCAGTGCGGCCGCAGCCGCCTGGCCGAGGTCGGCCCGGTCCTCTCCCTGGGAGCGTGGCTCGAGCGGCAGGGGCCGCCCGTCCTGGAAGAGCGGCGCCTCCTGCTCGCGCCCCAGGCCTCGGTGGGCCTGTCCGGCCTGGCGCCCCCGACCCGGGCGGTGACGGTGCTGGTGGGCCCCGAGGGAGGCTTGACCGAAGAGGAGATGCGGGAGGCGGTGGCGGCAGATTTTCAGCCGGTGCGGCTTGGGCCTCGGGTGCTGCGGACGGAGACGGCTGCAGTGGCGGTCCTCTCAGCGATCCAAGCCCTGTGGGGGGACTGGCGCTGACGCCCGCCGGCTGCCCGCTCCATTACAATCCCATCGCTCAATTTCAATCCCATTGCGCGATTTCGAAAAAGAAGCACCGATGAAAGCCGCGGCTTCCCCTCCGACGCCCGAATTCGTGCGCTGGTTCCGTTCGGTCGCCCCCTATGTGAACGCCTTTCGCGGCCGCACCTTCGTGGTGGCCTTCGGCGGGGAGGCGGTAGCGGACGAAAAGTTCGTCGGGCTCACCCATGACTTCGCCTTGCTCGCTAGCCTCGGTATCCGCCTCGTGCTGGTACACGGGGCGCGCCCCCAGATCGAAGCGCGCATGAAGGCGCAGGGGGCGCGGGATCGTTATGTGCAGGGCCTGCGGGTGACCGACGGGCTTGCCCTGCAGTGCGTCAAGGAGGCGGTAGGGCGCATGCGCCTGGAGATCGAGGCGCTGCTTTCCACCGGATCGCCGGGGGCCGGGGCCCGCATCCGGGTGGCCGGGGGCAATTTCGTCACCGCCCGGCCCGTGGGTGTCATCGCCGGAGTGGATCTCCTGCACACGGGGCAGGTACGGCGGGTGGACGCCGAAACCATCGCCGCGCGCCTTGCCGACGGCGAAGTGGTGTTGCTCTCGCCCCTCGGGTTTTCCCCCACCGGAGAGGTGTTCAACCTGGCGATGGAAGACGTGGCCGCCGCGGCGGCGATCGCCCTCAAGGCGCAAAAGCTCATCTTCCTCGGGGACGCCCCCGGCGTGCCGAAAGAGGACGGGGAGCTCGCCCGGGAATTGACAGCAAGCGAGGCGGAAGCGCTGCTCAAGAGGCCAGGTCTCCTCTGCGGGGAGACCCGCAGCCACCTGGAGGAGGCGGTGCGGGCCTGCCGCGAGGGGGTGGGGCGTGCCCACCTGATCAGCCGGCACGTGGACGGGGCCATCCTGCAGGAGCTCTTCACCCACGAAGGCACCGGGACCATGGTGACGGCAGGCCCCATTGAGGCGCTGCGGGGCGCCACGATCGACGACATCGGCGGCGTGCTCAAGCTCATCGAACCCCTCGAGGCGGAGGGGATTCTGGTCAAGCGGGGGCGGGAACTCCTCGAGCGGGAGATCGACCGCTTCCTGGTGGCCGAGCAC
>NZ_DAIRTR010000234.1:0-2498 GCF_036803785.1 Pelomicrobium sp.
GTACTGGAGAAAGAACTGGTCGTCCGGCTCCCCTTGCCGCGACTTGTCTCGGGCGTACTGGAGCCGCACCCGACTGAACTCGGTGGGGGACCAGTCGATCATGGCGGTATAGAGCTCGGGGTTGTATGGATTGAGAATGGGAAAGTCGGCAGCGCTGAGGGTACCGTTCAGCACCTGGCCGATGCTCACCCGATCGTGCTCGAGCCGGTCGTAGCGGGCGCCCACCCGCCAGCGGGGCATGAACTGATACACCGCCTGGGCATACCAGCCGGACTGGCGAGAATCGTAGCGGTCTTCCAGCGAGGCGCCGTCCACGTCGAAGGTCAGGACACCTTTTTCCTGGAAGCGGAAGTATTCGGCCTGAAACTTGAAATTGCGCTCGGCGGGATTGCCCAGGGGCGCCCACTTCCAGACGAGATCGGCGATCCACAATTTGCTTCGGCCGGAAAAGGCGTTGGTGACCAAGTTGCCGGCTGAGTCCTCATCCTCGTATAGCCGGTGTCTGGGGGATGTCTGAAGGTAAGACAACCCCAGACGCCAGTGATGGCTCGGTCCCCAGTCGCCGCCGAGCCGGGCAAATGCGCTGCCCACGGAGGCTCCGTTCGTGTTGCGCTCGGCGCCGGGAAACGCTCCGCTGCGGGCGGCCTCGCCGCCCAGCTCTAGGAAAAACAGCGTCGGCGCCACCCACTTAAGTTGCACCCCGTCGTGGCCCAACTGCTTGCCGAGGAACGCCCGATAGGGAAGCGGCGCGTCGATGAAGTCCCAGGCGTGCTGATGGATCTCGTTCTGGTAGCCGATGCCGGAGAAGAACCGACCTCCCTTCAAGGTGAAGCCCTGGGGCAGGGACAGGGTCTGGAAATACGCTTCCTCGATCTCGACCTCGTTCTCGGGGGTATAGGCCGCGGTGAAAAAGCCCCGGAAGTACGGGTCCACGTTGGCGAAAAGATTGAGCTCGGATTCCACCAGGCTGAACCCTCGCTCGCCAGGACCCACCTCTCCCCCGCTGGGAATGAAGCCGTGAATGCGATAGGTTTCGGGGTCCTGCCCGAGATGGGCATAGCGCCCCTGGAGGATCAGGGAAGCTCCCGGATTGAAGGCGTTTTCTGCCCGGCGCTGGGTCACGGCGGCCTCTTTCTGCGCCTGGGCCGCCGCCGGCTCGGCCCCTGCGGCCTTGGCCTCGGCGTCTTTGAGCCGTTCTTCCAGCGCCCGCAGGCGCGCTTCATAGTCTTCCTTCATCCGCTCGATCTGGCGGCGGATCTCCTGGATGTCGGCGCTCGATTGGGCCAGGGCGACCGGTGCGACCCCGAGCGCGAGCGCCGCCACAGCGGCACGCTTGAATCGGTGCATGGCAAATCTCCCTAAACAGTTGACCGGGCCGGCCAGGCCGGCCGTGGCGTCAAGCAAGCTTCAGGGAGTCGACGGGCGGCGCGCGCTGGAGATAGGGACGGTAAAAGGCTCGGAGGACGGGCCGCGCCAGTGTGGCGGGAACGGTGGCGTCGGGGACATCCGGGCCGGGAGGCAAAACGTATCCTGGCGCCCCCGCCCCTAGGGGTGCATGAGCGCCAAAAAGGTCGCAGCCCGAGCCGCCGTGGCCGAGTTCGCCCGGTCCACCCTCTTTCCCACCGCCCGGGACAAGCCTGTCGCCATGATGGGCATCCTTTTCGTGTCCGTGGAACGGCCCGCCGTCGAAGAGATGCACGAGCCCATGGGCGTAGCTGCCCACGGGCCCGACCGAGAGGAGCAGGGCGAGGAGATGGAGGAGCAGGCGGCGGGGCACGGTGCGCTCGGTTGCAGGTCAGTCCTTCACCGGCTCGGCGTCGATGAGCCGGTAGAAAAGGCCCATGGGATCGTCTTTGAGCACGGCGAAGCGGCCGCTGAGGACCACCGGCTCGTAGGTAAACTTGACCGGCACCTTGGACTTCACCTCCACCACCGAGTCGGGCCCGGCTGGAAGGCAGAAGGGGCAGGTGGGCGGCAGCGCGCTCAGGATGAAATGGGTCTGCTTCTCGCCGGCGGAAAGGGGCAGCATGAAGCCCTGCAGCTTCACTTCCTTCCGGTCCAGGGCGAGGATGTGGTCGGAGAACTGGGGCACCATCTTGCCCTTATCCTTGACCATTTCCACCTGCTTGAGGGTGCGCCAGGACACCACGCCCTGGATCTCAGGCAACGGTTTGAGGTTCAGCGCTTCCGGCGGCACCGGAAGCGAGAAGGGATTTTCTTTGGGCGTCTGCGCCAGGACGGCGAATGCGGCCAGGGATGAGGCCGCTGCCAGTATCGTGGCGAATCCTTTTGTCATGGATCAACCCTCTGCTAATACACGGGCGATGTCGGTGCGATAGGCACGCCACGCCGGAAGCAGGGCGGCGGCCAGTCCCACTCCCAGCGCCAGGGCGACCAGCCAGAGCTCCCCGGGCACCAGGGTGAATCCGGTGATGTCCGCCTGGCGTGCTGCCTTTAGCCAGATGCCGAGCCCCTCTGCTCCCAGGTGGCCGAGGCCG
>NZ_DAIRTR010000235.1:0-2480 GCF_036803785.1 Pelomicrobium sp.
GTGGGACGCGGCCGTCGCGCTGCAGGAGCCTCCCCGGATCGGCCTGGGGCTGATGGGTTCGATGGCGATGATCCAGGGCGGGCGCCGGCTCGGGGCAAAGGCCATGGCTATGCCGGTCTGGAGTACGCGATCCTGTGGGAGCTCTTGCGATCCGGCGGGGCCGGTCGCCACCATCGTGCTTGCGCTTCGGCCTCCCGAAGACATCGCCGTCGAGAGCCACGATTTGCTTCTCTGCCAGATCGTCACGGCGCAGGAGACGATCAAAGTCTTCAGCCCCCCGGCACCGGAGGGCATCGCCTGGGACAAGCTTGCCGAAGCGGTCCTGGCGCAGATGCGCATGCTGGCGCAGCTCGGGCGTTGCCGCCCGGCCCGCCTCATGGCGAGTGAGCCAGCGGCGTGCTTGCGCAAGGTCGGGCTCCATGCTCAACCCGGGCCCCGCGGGCATCGCGAAGCGTCCCGTGGCGAGCGCCGGGGCATCGCAAAGGTTTGCCTCAGCGCATTGGCGCTCACCGCTTCCAGCTCCCCTCTCTTCCTGGGGCAGCCAACAGAGGAACCGGAGCCACGAGGCCCATGTCGCTCCCAGGGGATGTCCGGCACTCGCCCCGGGAAAACGAAATGACGATTGCCTCGCCCACGGCGCGGCACAACGCCGCAAGGCGATGCCGAAGCCAGCCAGTACTTTTGCACCCAGGGCCGGCTTCACCTGAGGCACGGCAGGTTGGGCAGCGGGCTCGAGCGGAGGAAAAGATGAGGTGTCGGGGGACTTCTGGGGTTCGTCAAACAAGCTCGCAGATCATCTCGCCGTTTCCGAGGCGGCCCTTTATCGCCAGATCTCGAAATCCGCGTAACCACCGCCTGCTTCCTCGCGGATGTCCACGGCAACGACGTGGGCACCCGCAGGGCCTTTTCGCGTCCAGGCGATCATGGCCTCCACCGCCTCCGGACTACCTTCCACTGTGGCCTCCACCTCACCGTCCGGGCGGTTGCGCACCCAGCCGGTCACGCCCAGCTCCCGGGCCTTGCGTGCCATGGAGAAGCGGAATCCCACGCCCTGGACGTGGCCGCGGATCAACAGATGCTTGCAGACTTTCACGCGCCGCGGTGTTTTCGGGATCGACCGGACGCTGTCTCGGGCGCCCGCACTTCTATTGTACGGCCGAGCGTGTCGGGGTCCGACACCGGCTCAGGGCTTCAGGTAACGGAAACCTTCCCGGGTCTGGAGTCGGGCGATCTCGGCGACCCCCGAGGGGACCAGGGTGGCTTGGGGGATGAGGCGACTCGGCTCGATGTGCCGTCGGGCCAGGGTGTTGCCGCAGACCCGGAAATCCACGCCCCGGGCCTTGAGCTCCGACACCATTACCGCGAACGGCCGGCCTTCCTTGTCCCGGGCGCCCTGGAGAAGGAAATCTACCCCCTCGTTGTGGGCCACCACCACGATGCGGGCGTTGGGGGACTGTTCCAGGTGGTTGGACAGATTGCGCAACGCGGCGGCGGCGTTGCTGCTGTCGTTGATGTGATAGATCACCTTCTCCATCGCGGCCGCGGCGAAGGGAGCCGTTTCGGGCTTGAGGACCCCTATCCACAGGGCGAAGGCCAGCGCGCCACCGGCAACCGGAAGGGTGAGGGCAAAGAGCCAGCGCCGCCAGCGGCTCTCCGCGTCAGCGGCCCGGAGCGTGCGGAGTCGGCGCTGTAGCCTGCGCTTCAGGCGCGGCGGCGCCGAGTGGCGAGCCGCGCCGCGTACCACCGCTTCTCGCACCGCGAGGGCCGCGACGTACCGCCTCCGGCAGGCATCACATCCGGCCAGGTGCCGCTCCAGCGCCAGTGAGGTGACCAGGTCTAGTTCCCCGTCCCCATAGGCGTGGAGCAGCTCGCGGGTTTCGTGGCAGTTCATCCTCGATCTTCCTGTCTGAAGTGGGCGGCCAGGGCGCGCTGTATGAGACTGCGTCCCCGGGCGAGTCGAGACATCACCGTTCCCATGGGAATGCCCAAGAGCTGGGCGATCTCCTTGTAGGACATTCCTTCTAGCTCCCGCAACACTAGCGCCTCCCGATACTCCACTGGAAGCGCCTCGATCGCCCGGCTCACCAAGTCCCGCTCGGCATGCCGGATCGCCGCCGCTTCCGGATCGGACAGGGTGAGCTCCCCGGCGGGGCCGTTGGGGGTGTGCTGCTCCTCGTCGAATGCCTCCTGCTCCCGGGATGGCCGGTTGCGGCTGTACAGGGTGTAGCAGGTATTGCGGACAATTCCCAGCAACCAGGCCTTTCCATTTTCGCCGTGGAACGAATCGAAGAACCGGTAGGCCCGCAGCAGCGCTTCCTGCACCGCTTCCTCGGCTTCGTGGGGGTCTCGGGTGATCCAATACGCCAGATTGTAGGCGGCGTCCATGTGCGCCATGACCAGCCGCTCGAAGCGCTCGTTTGTGCCCTTCAGGCGCACTTTTTACCTCTTGGTTTATTACCGGCTTTATCGCCACCTTATTC
>NZ_DAIRTR010000236.1:0-2361 GCF_036803785.1 Pelomicrobium sp.
GATGGGGAGGGTGCCCGGTCCGGCGATGGAGGGCGCGCCGGTGCGGCCATGAGCAGAGGCGGCCGGGACATCTCCCGCCAGACATAGAGCCCGCCGCCCAGCGCCGAGGCGAGGGCGATGGCGGCGAAGCCCCACAGCCAGGCCCGGGGGTTGCCCGGAAGCGCTTTGGCTTCGAACAACGCGGCTGCCCCGGCATGCTCGGGCGCCGGGGCGGACGCGCTAGGCGGCGGCTCCGCCCGTGCAGGCGGCGCCTCCAGGCTGAGCTCCCGCCGGGAGCTGGGCGTGCTGGGAGCTGGGGGTTCGTCCCGACCTGGGTTCCCGGTGCCGCTGGCTGCTGTGGCCTCGTTCTTGCGCTTTTCCAGCTCGGCCCGCTTGAGGGCGTCCAGAAGCAGGCTCATGGTTCGTTCAGGGGCAGCCGCGCCCGCCCCGAACCGAAGAAATTGTCAAGGCGCGGGGCGTCCAGGAAGTTGTCATTGGGCAGCAGGGGCCGCAGATGGGCGTAATCCCCGTCCAGGCTGGCGTTACGGATCACGGTGGGGCGCAGGAACACCACTAGCTCGGTTTTGGTCCGGGTGTCGTTGCGCGCGGTGAAGATTTCCCCCAGCAGAGGGATCTGGGCCAGGCCTGGCACCGTGTCGTCCTTGTTCTCGATCCCGTCCTGCATGAGCCCACCCATGACGGCCACATCGCCGCTCGCCACCCGGATGACCGACTCCATCTCCCGGGTCTGGATCTCGGGGATGCGGTTGGGAATCAGCAAGCTTGGGTTGGGATCGTTCACGAAGCCGGTGATGCGGGAGACCGTGGGGCGCACGTTGAGGAGGACCGTGTCCGATTCCGAAATCTGAGGGGTGACGCTCATCACGAAACCCACCGACACCGTGTTGGGTGTGGTGGTGAAAGTGGTGACGGTGCCCACGTTGGCGGTGGTGACCGTATCGGCCTTCACGGTGAAATAGACCCGGTTTTCCACCACCTTCAGGAGAGCCGTCTGATTATTAATTACCGACAGCTTGGGGCTGGAGAGCACCTTCACCGTGCCGAAGGACTCCAGCAGCTTGAGGGTGGCGGAGAAGTCGTCGCTGCCCGAGTAGGTGCCGGTGAAGAGGGTGGTGCCGATGGCGCTCGGCAGCGTGGACAGGCTCTGTTGCTGGAGCGTCCATTTACCGCCTGCTTTGACGAAGGCGCGCCAGTCGATGCCTTGCTGGTAATTGTCCGAGAGGTTCACTTCCACCACCGTGGCCTCGATCAGCACCTGCCGCCGTGCGCTCGCCATCACCTGGTCCAGGAATTCCTGGATCTTCTCGTGTTGGCGGGCGGTGGCGCGAATGGAGAGAACCCCGGTCTCCGGATTGGCGATGACGGAGGCGGCCTCGCGGAACGTGGCCCGGCGGATCACCGTGGTGCCTTCGGTCTGCACCGCGGCCGGGTTGGGGCTTCCATACAGGCCCGGCTCCCGGCTGCCGCGGGTGGTGGGGGGCGGCGCCCCGGTGCCGGTGGTGGACTGGACGCTGTCTTGCTCCACCGCGGTTTCGTAGGAGCCTTCTGGCAGCAGTTTGTCGGTCTCCCGCAACAGGTCCTTGATGTTCTGCACCAGGGTTTCCCAGAAGCGGTTCTTGGCCGTGTTATTGAGGGAGGTGTTGGACACGTTGCCTTGCCCCAACCCGCCCACGGGAGCCGCTCCGGTGAGGCCGGTGGCAGCCGTGCCCCCTCCTCCCTGGATCTGGGTGGCGATCGCCACCGTGGCGCTCGCGTCCCGGGCCATGTTCACGTAATCCACCTTGTAGTTGCGCAAGAAAGGGGTGTCGGGCATGACCACCAGAGTGGAGTCCCGCATCTCATAGCGCATGTCCACCTGCTTGGCGATCCGCTCCAGGATCTGGGGCAGGCTTTGCTGGATGGCGTTTAGGGTGACCGTGCCCTGGATGCCGGGATGCACGTCGACGTTGAGCCGCGCATCCCGGGCCAAGGCGAAGAGCAGCTCCTGCACTGGGACGTTCACCACGGAGACGCTGAAAGTCTCCTGTTTCTGTGCCGGCCGGGGTGGCGGAACGGGTGGCCGCGGCCCGGCGCCGGCAGGCGGCGCGCTACCGGGCGCTCGGCCTGCCGCTCGTCACCACCAATGCCGCCTGTCCGGCCAATGTGCTGGACGAGGTCGCGCGGCCGGACAAGGCGGGGCTGTCCCTGCTGCGCGAGGCGGCCGACACCATGCGCCTCACGGCGCGCGCCTATCACCGCGTGCTCAAGGTCGCGCGCACACTGGCCGATCTGGATGGCGACGACCGGGTGCTGCGCATCCATCTGGCGGAGGCGCTGTCCTATCGCTCGCGCATCGACCAGCCGTCCCGCGCCGCCTGATCC
>NZ_DAIRTR010000237.1:0-2303 GCF_036803785.1 Pelomicrobium sp.
CGTTTGGCGTTGTTTGCCGCCTTGTCGGTGGCGCTGCTCGCGACCGACGCCCGCTACCATTACCTGGACGTGTTGCGGGATGGCGCCTCCATTGCCCTCTATCCCTTGCAGCGCATCGCCACCGCGCCCGGCGCCCTCTACCACCGCGTCAAGGACTTCTTCGTTACCCAGAGCCAGCTTGCCCGGGACAACGCGCGGTTGCGCCAGGAGCAGCTCTCCCTCCTCGCCCGGCTGCAGCGGCTGGAGGCACTGGAGGCGGAAAATGCCCATCTGCGCAACCTGCTGGAGGCCCGGGAGCAGTACGGGCAGCGGGCGGTGGCGGCCGAGATTCTGTACGCGGAGCGCAACCCTTTCAGCCGCAAGATCCTGGTGGACAAAGGCTCGGCCCACGGAATCCAGCCGGGGGAAGCGGTGATCGATGGGGCGGGGGTCGTGGGCCAGGTCACCCGCGTCTATCCCCTCCTCTCCGAGGTAACCCTGGTCACCGACCGAGACCACGCTGTCCCGGTGCTCCTGGTGCGTACCGGGCTGCGGGCCATCATCTTCGGCGGCGAGGATGGGACGCTGGAGCTGCGCTACCTGCCCCAGGCGGTCGATGTGGAAACGGGCGATCTGCTCGTCACTTCGGGCATCGACAGCGTCTACCCGCCGGGGCTGCCCGTCGCCCGGGTCACCCGGATCGAGCGGGACACGGGCCAATCCTTTGCCCGCATCGTCTGCCAGCCAGTGGCAGGTGCGGAACAGTATCGCCAAGTGTTGATCCTGGCGCGGAGGGAAGCGGTGCCGGCCCAGCCTGAAGCGACCAAGGCAGCCCGGCCGCAGCGGGTCCAAGGAAAGGAACGTTGATGGCGGTGAGCGCCCCGCGGGCAGCGGAGTTGTTGCGGCCGGTCGGCCCCGGCTTCATCACCCTCACGCTAATCGGCGCCCTGCTGCTCACTCTGCTGCCCTGGTCTGGGATGGGACTGGCGGCGCGCCCGGACTTCATGGCCGTGGCCCTGCTTTATTGGTGCGTCCGGGAGCCACGCCGGGTGGGTATCGGCATCGCCTGGGGCCTGGGCCTGCTCATGGATGTGGGCCACGCGACCCTGTTTGGGCAGAACGCCCTCGCCTACGCGGTGCTCGCCTTCCTCGGACTCACGTGGCGGCGTCGGATCTTGATGTTCGGCCCCGGTGGTCAGGTGCTGCACGTTGCGCCGATCCTCCTCGCCCAGCAGCTCGTCTGCCTGCTGGTCGCTTTGGCGGGAGGTGCCCCTTTCCCCGGCTGGAGCCTCTTTCTTTCGGTGCTCACCAGCGCCCTCCTGTGGCCCGTGACCTCCCTCCTGTTCTCTCTACCCCAGAAACCGAGGCCTGACCCCGACGCGCTATGAACCGGCGGGTCGAGCTCAAGAATACTGAGCGGGAAGTACACGCCTTTCGCCTGCGGTTGGCAGTCGCTGCCCTCTTCGTGCTGGGGGCGTTTGCGCTCCTCGCGGCCCGGTTCTTCTACCTGCAGGTGGTGCAGCGGGAGCATTACCAGACCCTGGCCGAGGCGAACCGTATTTCCCTCGTGCCCATCGTACCCAACCGGGGCCTCATCCTGGACCGCAACGGGGAGATCCTGGCCAGCAATTTTTCCGCCTATACCCTGGAAATCACGCCGGCCAAGGTGGGCAATTTGGACGCTCTGATCGATGAGCTCTCCACCGTGGTGGAGATCACCCCCAGGGACCGGCGCCGCTTCGAGCGGCTATTGGAAGAAGCGAAGAGCTTCGAGAGCCTGCCTATCCGCACCCGGCTCTCCGACGAGGAGGCGGCGCGTTTCGCCGCCAACCGTTTCCGCTTTCCCAACGTGGAGCTGCGCGCCCGGCTGTTCCGCCAGTATCCCTGGGGCGAGACCGCTTCCCACGTGGTGGGCTACATTGGCCGTATCAGCGACCGGGACATCGAGACGCTCAAGGAACAGGGTAACTACGCCAACTACCGGGGCTCGGACCACATCGGACGAGTCGGCATCGAGCGTAGCTACGAAGAGGAACTCCACGGAATCACCGGGGTGGAGCAGGTGGAGGTGGACGCCTCCGGCCGGGCACTGCGCACCCTCGCGCGCACGCCGCCGGTCGCCGGCAACACCCTCACCTTGGCGCTGGACATCCGGCTGCAGGAAGTGGCCGAGCAGGCTTTCGGCGAGCGACGGGGGGCGCTGGTGGCGATCGAGCCCTTCACCGGGGGAATCCTGGCGCTGGTCTCCAAGCCGGGCTTTGATCCGAATCTCTTCGTCGAAGGCATCGACCCTCAGAGCTGGAAGGCCCTGAACGAGTCCCCCG
>NZ_DAIRTR010000238.1:0-2275 GCF_036803785.1 Pelomicrobium sp.
GCCTACGCGCGAAATTATCGGTGGTGGCGCGAATGGGAGTTGGGAGTTGGGAGGCAGGAGGAAGAGGGCGGTCCTTCCGAACCGCGACCGGGAGGGAGCGGCGCGGTGGTGTGGCCCAGCTCGCCCGCGGAGGGACCGATGGCGGGGGTCAGCGGACGGTTTTTGCGGAAACGGGATGGACCCCTTTCGCGGGAGGGGTGGCGGTGTGGTAGTGTAGCCGACAGGAAAAATTCGACCCGAGTGGAGGTGTGCGATGTCCTTGCGCGAACGGCGCTCCATCTGGATTGCGGGTGCTGCGGTGGCCCTGGCGGTGCTCGCCGGCGGCTTTTTGGCCGGCCGGGCCGTCTTCGATGACGGGCCGGTGACGGGCGCACCACCCGAGCCACCCTCCTCACCCGCTGAGGTGACGCCCCTGCCAACGCCGTCGCCTAGCGACGAAATCGACACGAGCCGGCCTGGCTGGGCGCTCTCCTACCTCGAAGCGGACAAATTGCTCCCCCGCTACGACCAGGTGATCAACGGCATCACCGTCGGGCCCACGGCCCCGGGTGCGGAATCGGGCTTGTGCCGACCGGGCGAGGCCCGCTGGGTGCTGCTCGAAGAGGCGCAGCAGCTGGATCCCGCCCTGGCTCGGGTGCCGACGCGGCTTCCTGCCGGGGCGATCCTCGACCGGGTGATGGGCATCGCCTGCGGCGAGCACCTGATCGAGATAGATTTCACGTTCGCTATCCCGTCCGCCCCGGATGCAGCGCGGCAGATGGCCCAGGGCCGCAGTTGGTTCGATGTCGAGCACGGCGGACAACTCAGGGTGATCAAAGGACGCGCAACCAGCCCGGTCGCATCGTCCAGCATCGCTGCCGAGCGCTGGGAGGCCGGGACAGTCGCGGGGTTGCCTGCGGCCATCGGGCGGGCGGTCCTCCGCGACGAGCTGGGCGAGAGCATGGTTGTCGTTTGGGACGCCTCGCGGAACCTGCTCATATGGGTCAACGGCACCAACCGCAAGCTTCCCGAGCTGCTCGCCCTCGCCGAGGAGGCGGTGCAATGACGCGTATTTTCGTGACTCCTGCCCTCCTCCTGCTCTTCGTCGCCGGCATGGCAATCGGTGCGCTGACCGCGCCCGGCGCGGGCGCCGCGCAATACACGTACTTCCTCTACGTCAATCCCGGGGCCTCCACCAACCTGCTCACCTGCGGCTGGCACGACGTTTGCGAGCATCCCTACAACTGGGGAAACGCCCTGGACTGGGGGAACGACCCATACACGAACCGATACGTGTACTGGCGGTCGTGGGGCGTCGCCGATAGCGGGTCGGGGACGATGGCCTACGCCTCCCCTTACGACGCGAGTAGCCAGCGATGCTATGGCGCCGGCGCCCATGTTTTCGACCTTGCCTGGCAGTGGAAGGGCTCGGTTGCCTGGCTGCACACGCTGCTTTCGCCGAGCGCGCCGACCATCTCCATCGATGGGAGCTGGGCGGGCGCCTTTACGAGCGGCGGGCCGATGGGAACGACGGTCGCCAGTGAAAAGTCCATAGACTGCCGCTGGACTGCCCCCCACCTCCACCAGTACAGCACGGCGGCTGGCTGGTTCGCCAACACCGAGGTGTATCCACCGGCCCCGAGCGGTGGAACTGGCTACAACCTCTCGGCCTTCGGCAACTGGCAGAACCGCACCACCTGGACCAATTAGGTTCCACCAGTCCGACCTCCTTGGGAGGGGCATTTCGACCGCGCGGGCGCCGCCTCCCCACTGGCGGCCGGGAGAACGGCCGAGCCAGCGGCCTCCCAACTCCCGACTCCAAACTTCCGCGGGCGCTACTGCATCACGAGCTGGCCCGGCTCGCTCATGGAGATCCAGTAGACGCGGAAGGTGAAGAGCCCGCCGAAGTCGTTCAGGTAGCGCGGTTGGCCGGGCAGGTGGCTCAGCCACCGCCCGGTGGCGTTGTCGTATTCGAGGACCTGGTCGTACTTGCCAGCGATGCTAGCGAGGGCATCGGCCACGGCCCGCGCCGGCCCGGTGTAGGTGAAGTTGTTCCAGCCGGCGGCGAGCTCGATCGTTCGCCCGGGGGGCGGGTTGGGATTGAGCGAGGCGACGTTCGCGGCCGGGGCATCGACCCAGTAGGCGTCGTACTGGGCGATGACCGGGTAATCGTTCACGGCCGACGGGGCGCCGCGCACGAAGCGGCGGTACGCGCCGAGCACACCCTCCGCCTCGCTGAAGGCCCACTTCGCCGGGTCCCACCGGTAGATGGCGTTCCACGGCAGCGGCAGCGTCG
>NZ_DAIRTR010000239.1:0-2253 GCF_036803785.1 Pelomicrobium sp.
GGGTGAACGTGCTCAACGACTACTACGACGCGCTCAACGGCACCGACGCCATCAACACGGAGCGCATCTTTCCCTACACCGGCGGCAGCCGCTTCATCCAGAACGGGGTGCTGTCGGCGCCAGAAACCGCGCGCTTCGGCGCTCTCCTGTTGGGAACGGTGATCGCGGCAGGATCCGTCCTGGCATGGGTCTCGGGTCCGGGCGTGTGGGCCATGGGCTTGGCCGGCCTGTTCCTCGGCTGGGCCTATTCGGCGCCACCCTTTAAGCTGAATAGCCGGGGACTTGGCGAGCTTTGCGTCGCGGCCGGCTTCGGGCTGATCGTGGTGGGCACAGACTACGTGCAGCGCGCTGCCTTCAGCGCCACGGCGGCGGTGGCGGCGGTGTCCTACGCCTTGCTGGTTGCCAGCGTTCTGTACATCAACCAGTTTCCGGACCGCAGCGCCGACGCCGTCGCCGGCAAGCGTCACTGGGTGGTGCGGCTTTCTCCGGCCTGGGCGGGCTGGGGGTACGTGCTGATCGGCCTCTGGGCGTACCTATGGCTAGCGGGGGCGGTGGCCGTGGGTCTCCTGCCTTCGTGGGCCTTGCTTGGCCTTGCCACCGCGCCCCTCACCGCCTTGGCGGGCCGCGACGCAGTGCGCCATGCTCATGAGCCGAGCCGGCTGCGGCCGGCGATCGAGCGTACCCTCGCTGCCGCCTCCCTCCACGGCGTTCTCCTCGCTGGGGGACTGGTGCTGGAGCGCCTCCCGGGTTGAGTGGGTACGTTTCTACACCTCCTCCGAGGTACGGATCGATCACTCGATACGCCGAGCTCGGCTTGGGCTTCTTCGACCGGTTCGCTCCGCATGACAGCGGGAGGTCAACGCCGGCGCACCTCGACCGAGCCGAGGGTTCGTTTCGAAGACCCATTGTGGGGCGGCGTTCCCTCCGGCTCATCGGGCCGGGCCCCGGCGCCCGCCGCCTGAACGTCTTGGACGGCGGACGGCTGTCCGGCCCGCAGCCGGGCCAGGGCGTGGTGCGCCTCCGCCTCCAGCTTGAAGGGGCCTCGGAACATCGCATCTTCGTTAAAACGACGCGACTGCCGTCCTGGCGCCGGAGGCCAGCTCACGACGTACCAGCCCGCCGGGAGAGGTTGCCCATCGCGCCGCCAATACACATGCTCGCGCCCTCCCGCGTCCACCAGACGGCACTCGCTGGTGACGCGCACCACCTCATAGTCCTCGTAGCCGGTTCCCATGGCAGTCACGCTTATTCATAGCCCATGGCGCGGTGCGGTAGCACCTTGATTTCGTCTTTCACTTGCTTCACCCCCGGTACCCGCTCCGCCGCAACGCGAATCGCGTTCTTCACTTCCTCGAAGGCCGTGATCCCCCACAGGTGGACCACCCCCTCCGAAACCACCGCGTTCACAAAGACGGCCCCGGCCCCTACGGACTGCACGGCCTTGAGCACCGCCTCCCGCAGCGTTCTGTCGTCTGCCGAGATCTCCTTGGCGGGCGGCTGCGCCACCAGTGCCTGGAGCAGGTTGGCCCGACTGACGATGCCCACCACTTTGCCGTTCCGCACCACCGGAACGCGCTTGATGCGGTGCTTTTCCAGCAGCGCCGCGATCTCCTGAAGCGGTGTGTCTTCCTCGACGGTGATCACGTCCCGGGTCATGATATCCTGGGCATGGAGACCGTGGGACTTGACGTATTCCCGGGCTTCCTCCCGCGGGTCGCTGAGCAAGGCGAGCCACCAGGACGGGCGGCGCTCGGTGCCCGATTCGGGCCGGCGCATGAGATCCCCCTCGCTCACGATGCCGAGTAGCCGCTCCTGCGCGTCCACCACGGGCACGGCGCTGATACCGCGCTCCAGCAGGAGCCGAGCGATTTCGGAAACCTGGGTCTCGGGTTTCACCGTCACCACCGGAGTGGTCATCACGTCCTTGGCCTGCATGCTGGTTTTCTCCTTTCGTCGCGGTCACGGGTCCGCGGGGCGGCGGGCGCCCCACCACTATAGACGATTCTTCCAGGTTTGACTGGATCCGTTTTGATCTGGCTCAAACGGTTAGACATGGCACGAAAAGCCCACCGGAGGGCCATTTCCCGGTTAACGCACGTAAGCCTCGGTCGCGTAGCGGCGCATCATGCGGTGACTGTTGAAATAGGAGGCGTTTTTGCAAATGGCACCCTTCATCACGGCGACCCAGCCGGACGGATCACCGGCCGAAGCGTAGTACAGCGGCAGGACCACCTGCTCCAGCTTGCCGTAGAG
>NZ_DAIRTR010000240.1:0-2205 GCF_036803785.1 Pelomicrobium sp.
GGGCCGGGACGCCCCGCCGCCCCGCCGCCATGGCGAGGGCCGCCGCGTGGTTACCCGAGGAATGGGTCACCACCCCCCGTACCGCCGCCTCCCACGAGAGGGAAAACACGGCATTGCAGGCCCCACGGGCCTTGAAGGCGCCCACCTTTTGGAAGTTCTCGCACTTGAAAAAAAGCCGAGCTCCGCTTAGGCGGTCCAGGGTGGCGCAGGTGAAGACTGGCGTGGAATGGATATAGGGCCGGATGCGAGCGTGGGCCTCGCGGATGGCGCGCAGGTCGGGGGGATGGTCCATGGGTCCAAAAGGGATTGAGTCGTCGTCCCCTTACGTACCGACTTCGGCCAGGAAGTCCCCCAGGAGGCGGTTGAAGACTGAGGTTTGCTCCAGGTTGCACAGGTGGGACGCCTGGGGAATGACCGCTAGTCGGGACCCCGGGATCGCCTCGTGGAGCGCTCGAGCCATGGCGACCGGCGTGCCGGGATCTTCCTCCCCCACGATCACAAGGGTGGGGCAGGAAATTTCCCTAAGACGGGCGCGGGTATCGATTCGAGGAATGGCGTGACAGCAGCCGATGTAGCCTTCCACGGGCGTGGCACGGATCATGGCCGCGATGCGTCTCATCACGTCCGGGCGCTGGGCCCGGAAGGCGGGGGTGAACCAGCGCGCCAGAGTCGGCTCCACCATGGCTTCCATCCCCTTCTCCCGCACTGTGCGGATGCGCTCTTCCCACGCGGGGCGGGCCTCCGGTGGGTAGTAACTCGTGGTATCGCACAGCACCAAGCTCGCGAGCCGCTCAGGATAGCGCAGGGCGAACACCTGGCCGATCATGCCCCCCAGGGAGATACCGACGAAGTGCATGCGTTCCACCCCCCGGGCGTCGATGAGCCCCCGCAGGTCATCGGCCAGAAGCTCCAGGCTATAGGGTCCCGGCGGAGCCGATGTCTTGCCATGGCCCCGGGTATCGTAGCGTAGCACCCGGTAGCGGTCGCGCAAAGCCACCGCCTGCTCGTACCACATGCCCAGATGGCAAGCCAGGCTGTGGCTAAATACGAGCCACGGTCCTTCCCCTTCCTCCTCGTAGTTGATGTCGATGCCGTTCGCCTGGATCATCATGGTTTCGCCTCCTTCGTCCTGGACGCGGAAGGAAAGTGGGTGGAACGCCAAGGGCTCGAAAGTTTATCGAATCGAAGCCCGCTTACACCGTCGCCACCACCAGGGGCACCCACATTTCGTCCGCGCTCACGCCGCCGTGCATGCCGATGTTGACGTAGCGCTTTTCTCCGGGCAACCAGTCTTTGATGGCGTAATTATCCCGCATCACCAGGACATAATCGCCGATTCGCTCCATGAGCCGGGGATGCCTCGGGCCATCACCGAACCAGCCCCGGGCCACCAGCTCGGCGCTGGGGTAGGCATCGGCGCTACCGGCGAGATGGGTCGCCACGTAAGCCTCGAACGCCGCCTCTCGACCAGGTCTTACGTAGCAATAGGCCGCCCGGGGCTCGCCGCACAAGGGCCGGCGCAGCAGTGCCGCCAATGCCGGATGGTCCGCCAGGTCAATGCGCCCCTCAGGGGGGATGTCGACGAAGCCGTGGTCTGCCGTCAGCACCACGGTGGTGTCGGTGCCGGCAAGGCGCGCCAGGAAGCCGGCGAAAGCCTGATCGATGCGGTAGGCGAGCTCCCGGCACTGGGCGCTTCCCACCCCGGCCCGATGGGCCACCGTGTCCAGATCCGGAAGATAGGCGTAAACCAGCTTGGCATGGGGGCTTGCCGCCACCACCTCGGCGGTTTCGGCGAAGAACGCTTCCAGATTGCTGTAGGCGCGCCGCTGGGCACCCTGGCAATGCCAGCGGTTGTACTCGGACTCCAGGATAGAAAGGGGCGTCACCACCCAGCTTTCCCGGGCAAGACGCCCGAAGATCGGAGGCTCGGTGAACACCGCCTCCGGCCCGATCCCTCGGGCGTTGAGCGCTACCCCCCCTTCTCGGCAACGGAAGGGCAAGACCGCTGTCACCCCGCCCGCTTCCCCCAGGTCCACGAACCATCCGGTCAGTCCGTGCTGCAGGGGGCCCACCCCGGTGTGGAAGGTGGTGACGGCGGTCGCGGTCGTGGAAGGAAACACCGAGGTCATCCTCCCCCGCAAGTGACGCCGCAGAGTCACCATTTCTCCCCGCCGCAGCAGGAAGTTCAAGCCCAACCCGTCGATC
>NZ_DAIRTR010000241.1:0-2167 GCF_036803785.1 Pelomicrobium sp.
CCCCACCGAAGGCCCCCCAGCGGGGCCTTCGGCACTTTGAGCCCCGCGTTGGACGGCGCCCCGCCTGCCAGGCGGGTTCATTGCCTAGCAAAGGCCTGCGCGAGAAATCCAAGGCGCCCAGGGCGAATTTCCTTGGGGTAGCTTGCGCAAGGAGCGTGTTGCCCGCTCGAAGCCTCGGGCCCATGGCTTTACAGGCCTTGTCTTCCCTCCCTAAGCTTAGCGCCGTCATGAATCCCCTGAGCCTGCCCGTGCTGCGCCTGATGACGGACGGGTGTTTCCATTCCGGCGAAGCCATCGCTCGCGCGCTGGGCGTCTCCCGCGGCACGGTGTGGAACGCCCTGCGGGACATGGGCGCGCTGGGGATCCAGGTGCATCGAGTGCCGGGACGCGGGTATCAGCTGGCCGAGCCGATCCAGTGGCTCGACGCAGCGCGCATCGAACGCCTGCTGGCTGAGGCTCACGTGCCCCTCACGCTTGAGGTGCTCGATTGCGTGGCCTCCACCAATACCGAGTTGCTCGCCCGGGTGGCGCAGGGCGCACCCCATGGCTTGACCCTTGCCGCCGAGGTGCAGACCGCCGGACGAGGGCGGGCGGGACGTCCCTGGTACGCAGTGCTGGGGGGCTCCCTCGCCTTTTCTTTGCTGTGGCGCTTCGAGCACGGCGTCGGTGCGCTCAGGGGCTTGAGCCCGGCGGTGGGGCTGGCCATCGCCCGGGCCCTAGAGGCCCAGGGTGCCCGGGGGATCCAGCTCAAGTGGCCGAACGATCTGGTGTATCGCGGCAGGAAGCTCGCCGGCATCCTGATCGAAGTGCAGGGAGACGCGCTGGGGCCGACGGCGGCAGTGATCGGCATCGGTCTCAACGTACGCGTGCCGGCCGACCTGGCAGTGCGGGCCGGGCAGCCGGTGGCCAGTTTGACGTCGCTCCCGGGTTTCAAGCCCGATCGTAGCCGGCTCCTGGCGGACCTGTTGATCGCGTTGTACCGAACTCTCGAGCGCTTCGCAGTGGAAGGGTTTGCGCCCCTACGCCGTGAATGGGAGGCCAGGCACGCGTATCACCGCCTTAGGGTGCGGGTGACGATGCCAGACGGCCGGACCGAAGAGGGCGTGGTCTGGGGCGTGGGAGAGGGGGGCGAGCTCCTCCTGGACACGGGCCGAGGGCGCCGGCGGCTCGCCGCCGGCGAAGTGAGCTTGCGACCCGCGGTCGATGGGGAGGCAGACGCTTGATTCTCGCCCTCGACGCGGGCAACACCCGCCTCAAGTGGGGACTGCACGACGGCCGCCGTTGGGCGGCTCTGGGGTGTGGGGCCACGGTGGAAGGGGCGGCGCTGCTCAGCGAATTGCCGGGACGGCTCGAGCGCCCCGAGCGGGTGGCCCTTTGTAATGTCGCCGGTGCCGAGCTGGCAGTGGCGGCGCGCAGGCTGGCCGACCAGTGGGGCGTCGCGCTCATCGAGATTCGTCCGCGGTCGTCCCAATGCGGCGTGACCAACGGTTACGCCGATCCGGGACAACTAGGGGCAGACCGCTGGGCTGCGGTGATCGCTGCTTGGCGGCGGCGGAGGCGCGCCTGCCTAGTGGTAAACGTCGGCACCGCGATGACGGTGGACATGCTGGATGATGACGGGCATTTCCGCGGTGGGATGATCGTTCCGGGACACGCCCTCATGCGTCAGGCCCTGGCGGAGCGTTCCGCCGCCCTGGACCGGGGGCTGGGTCGATTCGATTTGTATCCGAAGAACACGGCCAATGCGGTCTACAGCGGGGCGCTGGTGGCGCTGGTGGGGGCGGTGGAGCACGTGGCGGCCCGATTCGAGGCGGATCTGGGGTCGCCACCGGCAGTGCTGCTGGCTGGCGGAGACGCAGAGCTGGTTCGCGCCCACTTGAGGTTGCCCGTGGAGAGTGTCGAGCACCTGGTTTTGGAAGGCGTGGTGTGTATCGCCCAGGAGGAGGCCGGCCCATGAGGACCTTGTTCTGGTTGCTTCTCGCCGCCAACCTGGTGCTGGCCGGCTATCTGCTGCTGGGACCGTCCAGCGGCGGAGGGGAGTCAGCGCTGCTCCAGCAGCAGCTTCATCCGGAAAAAATCCGCATTCTTCCTTCGTCGTGAAACTTCCCCTGGGCTCCTGGGGGTTTTTTTACTGCGACTCGTGACAAATGACGCCGGTACGCAGGAG
>NZ_DAIRTR010000242.1:0-2165 GCF_036803785.1 Pelomicrobium sp.
CGGCCAACCCCTGCCGCCCCGGACCACTCTCCGGGGCGCGCCCCCGGCCAAGGTCAAGGCGAAAGCCGCCAACCCCACGAGCAGGGCGAGGATCAGGGAGGCAAACGCCAGCCAAGCGAGCAGTCCCAGGGTGGCGCCCACCGCCAGGGCCGCCGGCAGCCGGCCGACGAGGGCACGCAGCAGTGCGCCCCCGAAGGTGACGAGAACGAAACCCGCGAGCAACAGAACCTCCAGCGCTGTCGCCACGGGAACGCGGCGAGGCCCCTCCGTTCGGGGCAGCGGCAGGGGCTCGCCCTGGATCGCGGCGATGATGCGCTCGAGGCCGGCGCTCAAGCCGCCATAGAAATCCCCTTGGCGAAACCGCGGCACCATGACCTCGTCGATGATGCGCTTGGCGATGGCGTCGGGCAGCACCCCTTCCAGCCCGTAACCCACTTCGATGCGCAGCTGCCGGTCCTCCTTCGCCACCAAGACCAGGACACCGTCATCGATTCCCCTGCGTCCGAGTTTCCACCGTTCCGCCACCCGGAGGGCGTACTGCTCGATGGTTTCCGGGCGCACCGTGGGCACCACCAGGACGGCGATCTGGCTGCCTCTTTCCTGTTCGAAAGCCTCCAGTCGCTGCTCCAGGGCTTGGCGCTCGCTGGCGGAAAGGGTTCCGGTGAGATCGGTCACCCGGGCCCGAAGCTCGGGGACCGGCGCTTGCGCCCGCACCAGGGGCGAGGCGAGCGTGGCGAGGAGCAACAGCGCGGTGGCAAGGCCCGGCACGCGCTTCATCGGGGCGCCGGCGTGCCGAAATCCACCCGGGGCGGCGCTGCCAGGGCCCGCTCGTTCTCCACCGTGAAGGTGGGCTTGACCTGGTAGCCGAAGAGCAAGGCAGTGAGGTTGGTCGGGAACTGGCGCACCGTGGTGTTGTACGCCTGCACGGCGCGAATGTAGCGCTGACGCGCCACCGCGATGCGGTTTTCGGTGCCTTCGAGCTGGGCTTGCAGGTCGCGGAAGTTGGCGTCGGACTTAAGCTGGGGATAGTTTTCCACCACCACCAGTAGCCGGGCGAGGGCGGAGGACAACTCCCCCTGGGCCTCCAGGAAGCGGCCGAACGCCTCGGGGTCGTCGATCAGCGCCGGGCTTGCCTGAATCGCCGTCGCCCGGGCCCGCGCTTCTGTCACACGCTGCAGGACTTCCCGCTCCTGGGCGGCGAAGCCTTTGACCGTTTCCACCAGATTGGGTATTAGGTCGGCGCGGCGCTGGTACTGATTCAGCACCTCCGCCCAGGCGGCCTTGATCTGTTCGTCCTGGGCCTGGAGGGTGTTGTAGCCGCAGCCACCGAGGGCCAGGGCACTGAACACGGCCAGGATCGCAACCAGGCGCTTGGGCATCGCGTCCTCCTCGGGTCGAAACAAGACAAACGGTAAATGGGGGGGCGAAGCGGCGCTTCAAGGCCACGAGGCAAGTCCCTCGTCCCCTTTCAGCTGCTGCATGGTCTGGAGCGCAAAAACCAGATCCTCCCAGGCCTTGGCCTTGTCGGGCAGGTTGCGCAGCAGGTAGGCCGGGTGATAGGTCACGATGAGGGGTGTTCCCCGGTAGCGGTGTACCTTGCGACGCAGGCTGGCGATGGTGGCCTCGCTCTTGAGCAGGCTTTGAGCCGCCACGCGTCCCAAGGCGATGATGAGCCGCGGGCGGATCAACTCGATCTGCCGCTCCAGGTAGGGCTCGCAGCGCTCCATCTCCTCCGGCGCGGGTGTGCGGTTGCCCGGCGGCCGGCACTTCACCACGTTGGCAATGTAGACGTCCTCGCCCCGCTTGAGCCCGATGGCAGCTAGCATGCTGTCGAGGAGCTTGCCCGCCTGGCCCACGAAGGGCTCGCCCCGGGCATCTTCCTCTGCGCCAGGGCCTTCCCCCACGAACAGCCAGGCGGCCTGTTCGTCCCCCACGCCGAACACGGTCCGGGTGCGGCTCTGAGCCAACTTGCAGTCGGTGCACTGGGCCACACAGGCCTTGAGCGCTGCCCAGTCCATCTCCAGGATGCGGCTGCGCCGACCGACATCCCCCCCCGGGGCCGAAGCCGCTTCCCAGGCGAGCGCTGGAGCCGCCTCGGGCCGGAGCGTTGTGGTGGGACTTGAACCTCGCCCCCACCCTCCCGCCGCCGCGACAGGGCCCTGGAC
>NZ_DAIRTR010000243.1:0-2134 GCF_036803785.1 Pelomicrobium sp.
GGGACGGCCAGCCCTTGGGCTTGCCCCTTTCCGGCGGGGGCCCCTATTTCGGCTTCATGACCTGCCGCCAGAGCCTGGTACGCCAGCTTCCCGGGCGTCTCGTCGGTGCCACCGTGGATCGGGACGGGCGCCGCGGTTTCACCCTGACGCTCCAGGCGCGGGAGCAGCATATCCGCCGCGCCAAAGCGACCTCCAACATCTGCACCAATCAGGGCCTAGCGGTGGCCGCGGCTACCCTCTACATGGCCCTGCTAGGGCCGCAGGGGCTGCGCCGTGTGGCCGCCCGCTGCCATGCCAATGCGCGCCGGCTAGCGCGGCTGTTGGCGGCACTACCGGGCGTGGAGCGGCTCTTCGACGGGCCCGTGTTCCATGAGCTGGCGCTGCGCCTGGCGGCCCCCGCCGCCGAGGTGCTGCGGGCGCTGGAAGCCCAAGGCATCCTGGGTGGCGTGGAGCTCGCCCCCGACTACCCCGAGCTCGGGCAAGCGCTGCTCGTGTGCACTACCGAGACCAAGGAGGAAGAGGACTTGCAGCGCTTGGCCGACCACCTGGAGCGCATCCTCAGCAAGCGCATCAAGCCACCCCCCTGCGCATTGAAAACCTAACCCACAAGGAGGACGTCATGGTCACATTTGCAGGCAATCCCGTTACCCTCAATGGCAGCTTCCCTGCCGTCGGCGCCAAGGCGCCTGACTTTACCCTGGTGGGCAAAGACCTGAAGAGCGTGTCCCTCAAGGACTTCGCCGGCAAGCGCAAGGTGCTCTCCATCGTCCCGAGCCTGGATACACCCACCTGCGCCAAATCCACCCGCGTTTTCAACGAAAAGGCTTCTAGTCTCGCCAACACCGTGGTGCTAGTGATCTCTGCAGACCTGCCCTTCGCCCAGGCGCGTTTCTGCGGGGCCGAGGGCCTGAACAATGTCTTTACGCTTTCCACCCTGCGGGGCGCTGAATTCAAGAAGAATTACGGCGTGGAGATCGCCGATGGGCCTTTGGCGGGCTTATGCGCCCGGGCGGTGTTGGTCTTGGATGAGAACGACGTGGTGAAGCACGCTGAGCTGGTGCCCGAGATCAAGAACGAGCCCAACTACGAGGCTGCCCTGGCGGCGTTGAGATGAACATCTCTGCTTGATAAATCCATGCTGATCTTCGAGCGCTCCCAGCCCGGGCGCTTGAACAGGGCACTCATGCCCGAATGGGAGGCACCGGAAGACATCCCGGACGCCTTCCTGCGCCGCTCGCCCCTGTCCTTGCCGGAAGTGTCCGAGCTGGAGGTCGTGCGCCACTATACCCGGCTCAGCCAACGCAATTTCTCCATCGACACCCATTTCTATCCCCTAGGCTCCTGCACCATGAAGTACAACCCGCGGGCGGCCAACCTGCTGGCCATGCTGCCAGGATTTCTTGCCCGGCATCCGCGGGCGCCGGAGCGCACCGGGCAGGGTTTCCTGCGCTGCCTCTACGAACTGCAGGAGATCCTGAAGGCAGTGACCGGCATGGCGGGGGTGAGCCTCGCCCCCATGGCGGGCGCCCAGGGGGAGTTCGCCGGTGTGGCCATGATCCGCGCCTACCACGAGGCGCGGGGTGATGGGCAGCGCACCGAGATCATCGTCCCCGACGCAGCCCACGGCACCAACCCGGCCACCGCCAGCATGTGCGGCTACACGGTGCGGGAAGTGCCCACTACCCGCGAAGGAGACGTGGACCTGGAGGCGCTCACCGCCGTCCTGGGACCCAAGACGGCGGGCCTCATGCTCACCAATCCCTCCACCCTGGGGGTGTTCGAACGCCGCATCCTGGACATCCAGCGCCTGGTGCACGAGGCCGGGGGGTTGCTCTACTACGACGGGGCCAACCTGAACGCCATCCTAGGCCGCGTGCGCCCCGGCGACATGGGCTTTGACGTCGTCCACGTGAACCTGCACAAGACCTTCGCCACTCCCCACGGCGGCGGGGGTCCGGGAGCGGGGCCGGTAGGGGTGAGCGAGAAGCTGCTGCCCTTCCTTCCCGTGCCCATGGTGGCGGAGCGGGACGGGGTGCTGCAGCTTCTCACCGAACGGGACCGGCCCCAGAGCATCGGGCGCCTGTCTGCCCACCTGGGCAACGCTGGCGTGCTCCTACGCGCTTACGTCTATGCC
>NZ_DAIRTR010000244.1:0-2126 GCF_036803785.1 Pelomicrobium sp.
GCCCTGAACGAGTCCCCCGACCGCCCCCTCAATAACCGAGCCTTGCGGGGTCAGTATCCCCCTGGTTCCACCATCAAACCCTTCATGGCCCTCGCGGGCCTGGAGCTGGGCAAGCGTACTCCCTCCTACACCATCAGCGATCCGGGTTGGTTTTCCCTTCCCGGGAACAATCACCGGTACCGGGACTGGAAGCCGGGCGGCCATGGGCTGGTGGACCTGCGCAAATCCCTGGTAGTCTCCTGCGACACCTATTACTACAGTCTGGCGGTGGACCTGGGCATCGACGCGATTCACGCCTTCATGCGCAGGTTCGGCTTCGGCGAGAAGACCGGAGTCGACATCGAGGGAGAGCTTCCCGGCCTGCTGCCGTCCCAGGAATGGAAGCGCAAGCGGCTGCGGGACAAGTGGTACGTGGGGGACACGGTGTCGGTGGGCATCGGTCAGGGCTACCTGCTCGCCACCCCGATGCAGCTCGCCCAGGCGACCGCCATCCTGGCCAACGGGGGCACGGCCTTCCGCCCCCACCTGGTGCAATCTATCGAGGACGCCGCCACCGGAGCGGTACGGCGCATCGCCGCGGAGCCCCTCTACACCCTCAAGCTCAATCCCCACCATCTGCGGTTGGTGCAGGAAGCTCTGGTGGACGTCACCCGTCCGGGGGGTACGGCCGCGCGGGCCGGCACCGGCGCGGCCTATGAATTCGCAGGCAAAACCGGTACCGCCCAGGTGGTGGCCATCAAGCAGGGAGAAAAGTACGACGAGAAAAAGCTACGGGAGGAGCACCGGGACCACGCCCTCTTCGTCGCTTACGCTCCGGCGGAAGCGCCCCGCATCGCCCTAGCGATCCTGGTGGAAAACGGAGGCGCCGGCAGCGCCACCGCCGCCCCCATCGCCCGCATGGTGTTCGACTACTATCTTCTCGGCAAGCGGCCAGACTCCGCGCCAGCGTTACAGGGAGAGCCCGGGAGTGAACCCAGCGATTAAAGGTGCCCTGCGTTTCGTCGCGAGCCGCATGGACAGCATGCTGCTCATCGCCACGGCCCTGCTCCTCGCCACCGGGTTGATCACCCTGTATAGCGCATCGGGCGCCAGCCTGGCCCGGGTGATGGGCCAAGCCACTAACCTGGCCATCGCCCTCGCCGCCATGTGGGCCGTCGCCCTGGTGCCGTCCCAGCGTCTGATGCGCGCCGCAGTGCCCCTGTACCTGCTGGGGCTGGCATTACTCATCGCCGTGGCCCTGGTGGGAGAGGTGGTGAATGGGGCCCGGCGCTGGCTGGACCTGGGCTTCATTCGCATCCAGCCCTCAGAGCTCATGAAGATCGCCGTCCCCATGCTGCTCGCCTGGTTCTTCGCCCGCAAGGAGGAGGCACCGCGCCTCAGGGACTTCGGCCTCGCGGCGCTGCTGCTCCTCGTCCCCATGGGGCTGATCGCCCGCCAGCCGGACCTGGGCACGGCGCTGCTCATCGGCGCCTCCGGCTTCTATGTCCTGTTCCTGGCGGGCATGTCGTGGCGGCTAATGGGCGGGGTGATGGCGGTGGTTCTGGCAAGCCTGCCCATCCTCTGGTCGGTACTCCACGACTACCAGCGTCGCCGCATCCTCATCCTCCTCGATCCCACCCAGGATCCCCTGGGGGCGGGCTACCACACCATCCAGTCCACGATTGCCGTGGGCTCCGGCGCCATCGCTGGCAAGGGCTGGCTCCAGGGCACACAGTCCCACCTGGACTTCCTGCCGGAGCGCACCACCGATTTCATCTTCGCCGTCTACGCCGAGGAGTTCGGCTTCATCGGCAATCTGCTGCTGCTTCTCATGTACCTGCTGGTGATCGGCCGCGGCCTCTACATCGCTGCCCATGCCTCCAGCCAGTTCGGCCGGCTGTTGGCGGGCGCCATCACTCTCACTTTCTTTACCTACGCCTTCGTCAATATGGGGATGGTGAGCGGCATCCTGCCGGTAGTAGGGGTGCCCCTGCCTCTGATTTCCTACGGCGGCACCTCCCTGGTGACGCTGCTCCTGGGCTTCGGTATCCTCATGAGCATCCACACCACGAAGAAGCTGGTCAAAAGCTGACATCCGGCGAGGGAGGCATGATGCAGGAAGCGGCCAAGGGGGGCGGGAGCGAGGG
>NZ_DAIRTR010000245.1:0-2116 GCF_036803785.1 Pelomicrobium sp.
GCTTCATCGCGCCCGGGACGGGCGCACGGTGATGGTAGATGCCCGGGAGCGTGCGCCCCTTGCCGCTCGGGAGGACATGTACCTGGACGCAGGCGGTAAGCCCGTTCCTGGTACATCCCTGAAGGGGCCGCGGGCCGCAGCCATTCCCGGCACGCCAGCCGCCCTCGTCTGGGTGGCGGAGCGTTACGGCCGGCTACCCCTGTCCCATGCCCTGGAGGCGGCCATCCGCCATGCGGAAGAGGGCTTTCCCGTGGACGAGCGCTTCGCCCGCATCGCTGCGGAGAAAGCCGAGTGGCTGCGGGCCGACCCGGCTGCCGCCAGCATCTTTCTCCGGGACGGAGCTGCCCTGCAGGCGGGGGAGCGGCTCGTCCAGCCGGCGCTTGCCGCGACCCTCAAGCGCATCGCCCGCGACGGCCACGACGGTTTCTATGCCGGTTCTGTGGCGCAGACCTTGGTGGAGGCGGTACGCGCGGGCGGCGGCTTGTGGAGCCTGGAAGACCTGCACCGCTACCGGGTGGTGGAGCGAGAACCCGTGCGCATTCGCTACCGGGGAGCGACCATCACCACCGCGGCGCTGCCTTCGGCCGGTGGGCTTAGCTTGGCCCAGGCGCTCCACATCCTGGAGCGCTTTGCGCTGGAGCGCTTGCCGGAAGCGGACCAGGCTCATCTGGTGGTAGAAGCGCTGCGTCGCGCCTACCAAGACCGGGTCCGTTTCATGGGCGATCCCGACTTTGTCGTCGGGCCCTGGGAGCGCCTGCAGAGTCGGGAATATGCCCGCGAGCGCGCTCGCTCGATCCGACTCGACCGAGCCAGCCCAAGCGCCGACCTCCCGGGGCTGGAGGTGGGTGAGGCAGCCCATACCACCCACTTCTCCATCGTGGACCGGGAGGGGAACCGGGTCGCTGCCACCCTCACTCTCAACACGCTATTCGGCTCTGGATTCGTCGCTGGGCCAACGGGCGTGCTTCTCAACAACGAGATGGACGATTTCGCCGTGGCGCCTGGCCTGCCCAACGTGTACGGCCTAGTGGGAAGCCGCGCCAACGCTATCGCCCCCGGCAAGCGACCCCTTTCCAGCATGTCGCCCACCTTCGTGGAAGACGGCAAAGGGGTATTGGTCGTGGGCACGCCCGGCGGCTCGCGCATCATCAGCATGGTGCTGCTCGCCATTCTCCACTACCTGAGGGAGGAACGAGGCGATCCGGCACGCATCGTGGCCGCGCCGCGCTACCACCACCAGTACCTGCCGGACCGGATTGAGCTGGAGCCCGGCGCCTTTTCTGCCTCCTGGCGCGCGGCGCTGGAGGCCAAAGGGCACACGCTGCATGAAGCGTCCCGTCCTTGGGGGAACATGCAGGCGGTTTTCGTGAGCCGCGCCACGGGCGACGCGCTGGCCGCGAGCGATCCGCGCGCTCTGGTGGGAAGGGCCTGGTACTGAGAGCGGATGCAGTATCATACGCGGCGACCGTAAGCAGCGACCCCGGCGCCCGCGTGCCCGTGGCCGCAAAGGGAGGAGAATGAAACAGACATTTCTCGATTTCGAGCAGCCTATCGCCGAGCTGGAGGCTCGCATTGAGGAGCTGCGTTTCGTGCAGGACGATTCCGCACTCGACATCTCGGAAGAAATCCGCCGGCTGCAAGAGAAGAGCCAACGCCTCACCAAGGAGATCTATTCCAAGCTCACGGCCTGGCAGATCGCCCAGGTGGCGCGCCATCCCCAGCGCCCTTACACGCTCGACTACATCCAGGGGCTGTTTACCGATTTCGTGGAGCTGCACGGTGACCGGGCGTTTGCCGACGATCCGGCCATCGTGGGCGGGCTTGCCCGCTTCGGCGGTCAGTCGGTGGTGGTGATCGGGCACCAGAAAGGGCGCGATACCAAGGAAAAGATCCATCGCAACTTCGGCATGCCGCGACCGGAAGGCTACCGCAAGGCGTTGCGTCTCATGCTGCTCGCCGAGAAATTCGGCCTGCCCGTGTTTACCTTCGTCGATACACCAGGCGCCTATCCGGGCATCGGCGCCGAGGAGCGGGGGCAGTCGGAAGCGATTGGCCGCAATATCTATGTCATGGCTCGGTTGAAAACCCCCATCATCTGCACCATCATTGGGGAAGG
>NZ_DAIRTR010000246.1:0-2081 GCF_036803785.1 Pelomicrobium sp.
CGCATGCAGATGTATTCACCCAGCCCGCCCATCCCGCCGGTGACCACTGCGACTCTTTGTGCCATGGTATGTCCTCCTCTGATTGCCACGGTACTGCGAGAAATCGGCTCGCAACGGCTGCGCTCATTCGAACCGCGCTTTAACATAGCTCCCGGGGGCCGGCTCGAGGGAGGGATAGACCCCGCTGCCGACGCCCGCGGGTGCTGGCACCGCGCGGCCGCTGCGCCGCTTGATCCAGCGGATCCAGTGCTTCCACCAGCTTCCGGGCACAGAGCGGGCCTGCTCCAGCCAGCGTTCGGGGGTGGTTGCCGGAAACTCGTTAGTCCAGTAGTTGCGCCGGTTCTTCGACGCCGGGTTTATCACGCCGGCGATGTGACCGCTCGCCGTCAGGACGAAGTCAATTTTGCCAGAAAGCAGGCGTGCGCTGGCATAGGCGGCCCGCCACGGCACGATGTGGTCTTCTTTGGCCGCCAGGAAGTAGGCGGGGATGCGTATCTTTCCGAGATCGACGGGCACGCCGCAGAGAGTGAGGGCACCCGGCACCTTCAGCGCATTGCGCAGGTACATGTGGCGCACGTACCAGCAATAGAGAGCGCCAGGCAGGTTGGCCCCATCGCTGTTCCAGTAGAGGAGGTCGAAGGGGGGCGGCGTCTCGCCCAGTAGATAATTGTGGACCACGTAGTGCCAGATGAGATCCTGGGGCCGCAGGCTGGCGAAGGCAGCAGCAAGCTCCGTGCCCCGCATGAGGCCGCCTTGCCGGTACTCGGCTTCCTTTCTCGCCACGTAGGCTTCGTCGATGTACACCGAGATCTCCCCCGGGTCCTCGAAGTCGAGCATGGTGGTGAGAAAGGTGGCACACTTCACACGCTCGTCCCCCCGGGCGGCCAGCACTGCCAGGGCGGTGGCGAGCAGCGTGCCGCCCACGCAGAAGCCCAGCACGTTGATCTGGGGCGCATCGCTCACGGCATGCACCACCTCCATGGCTTGGAACACGGCGCGCTCCAGGTAGTCCTCCCAGGTAAGTTGCCCCAGCTCAGGGGGAATATTGCGCCAGGAGATGAGAAACACCGTGAGTCCGTTCTCTACCGCGAAGCGCACAAAGGAATCCTCGGGCTGCAGGTCCAGGATGTAATACTTATTGATGAACGGCGGTACGATGAGCAGGGGCAGGGCGTGCACTCGCGGCGTCGATGGTGCGTACTGGATAAGCTGCATGAGCTCGTTCTGGTAAATCACTCCGCCGGGCGTGATGGCCAAATTGCGGCCCACTTCGAAGGCCGATTCGTCAGTCATCGAGAGGCGCCCCTTTTCCAGGTCCGCAAGCAGGTTCCTCAGGCCCCGCAGCAGGCTCTGCCCCTCGGTTTCTACGGCCCGCTTCAAGGCTTGCGGGTTGGTGGCGGGGAAGTTGGCGGGGCAGAGGGCCTCGATCCACTGGCGGGTGAAGAACTGCACCTTACGCTTGGCCGCCGCATCCAGGGGAAGCTGCGCGGCGGCGGTGTTCAACCATTCCGCGTTGATTAGGTAGGCGCGCCGCAAATAGTCGAAAAGGGGCTCCCGGCGCCACTCTGAGCTGCGGAAGCGCCGGTCAGGCGGTGCTTCTTCTTGGTCGTTTTCACCGCCTAATTGCCCTGCCAGCAGGCGCATCCACAGCGCCAAGTGGCGCTCGCCGTAGCGGTTCTGCAGCTCGAGCCACCGCTCCAGCTCGTGGGTGAGCCCAGCCGCCACGGCGCTCAGGATCTCTCCGCCGGCAAAGGGGGGGGAGTGGAAGGCCTTGAGCAAAGCGGCCAGATCCAGCGCCTGCCTTGGCCCAGGGCAAGCCTCCGGGGCGTGAGTGCTCGCGCGCTTGACGGCCTGGACCTGGGGTTCTTTCTCGTGGGGCACTGGGTCTTTCGCCAGGCGGTTCACGTCCGCCACCTTTACCGAGGAGACCGGCGCAGAGAGCCGAGCACCATGATCGGGCGCAGCCATGGGGTGGAGCGCGCTGTGCTAGGCGCGAGGACGTCGCCTCGGTTATTCTTGGTCCCACTGCGTGGGCCTGTCAATGGGCGTGGCCACCCGCCAGCTCCCCCACCACCCAGATC
>NZ_DAIRTR010000247.1:0-1999 GCF_036803785.1 Pelomicrobium sp.
CCTCCCTGCTGGGCAGTCGCACCCGCGCTTCGAACCGCTGGGGTCCCGTGGGCGTCACCGAGATCCACGCCGCCGTGTCTTCCCGGACGAAGGCTTGGTAGCCCAGGGTGGCGGCGGCGAGGGTTGCGAACAGCGCTCCGACGGCCAACGCGAGCACGGCGGAAGCGATCCACGACAGGCAGGCGAGGGGCCGGCGACGCACTGCCGCCCGCAGGGCGCCGACAAAGGCCGCGACCCCTAAGGCGGCGGAAGTCGCCGCGACGGCATAGATGGTGTTCGTCATGGGGTGGAGGTGCTCAGGTGGCGAACCGGCGTTCGAATTCGGCGCGCACCTCACTGCGGCGGCTGGGCCAGGCGGCTTCGGCCGCGGGGTCCGCGGGCGAGGCGCCACAGACCCACGCCGCCCGCGGGCGGCTGCGGTGCGTCTCTTCGTAGTCGAGGGCCCATTTCACCAGCCGGGAGCGCCGCCCCGGGTCCTGGCGCAACAGCGCGAAGGCGCGACCGAGCTCGAGGCGGGACTCAAGCTCTTCGACCACCTGCATTGCTTGAGGGGACCCGCAGCGGACCGCGTCCACCCGCCCCACCAGGGCGGCCGCGGAAACCAGCTCGAGCGCCCGATCCCGCCAGCCCGCTTTCTCCGCGTACAGCCCCATGAAGTAAAGGGCCGGAATTACCCCCTGGTGGGAGCGCGGCTCGAGCCAGAACACGGTGAGCTCGGCCTCCTCCGCGCTCGCCTGCTGCAGGCCCTGGGCGAGCGCCCGGGTCAGCTTCGCCGCATCGCCTTCCTTCTCGATGCGGACTAGCGCCTGGACGAAAGGAGAAGCCTCTACCCCGCGCTGGTAGCTGGAATAGATCCAGTAACCCACTGCCATCATGAAGGCGGCGAAGACGGCGAGCCCAAGGGCGAGATGGAGGAAAAATTTCAAGAAACGCCGGCCTAAAGCGGTCACTGAAGCTCCATAGCACTGAAATGTTCGCGATCATTCACGCCGGTCATCGGGGGGTGCTCTTTGCGGTTGACCACCTCCCGGGCTTGGGGGTTTCCCTCTGCATCGCGACCGTTCCCAGGCACTACGCAGCCCCTGCCCGAGCGGGCCGTCTGTCGGCTTCCGCCCCGGGCGGCCGAGGACGGTGGCAAAAGCGTAGCGATTCCGGATAGGGGAACACGTCCTCCTGGATGCCCTGGAGGATGCGCCGCTGCTTCTCTCGCCAGAACGCGGGGTCCACGAGCTCGGGATGAAGTTCCAGAAAGATCGCCCGGGCGCGGGGGTCGGTGAACACGTAGCGGGCGAACTGTTCGGGAAACACGTCGTTTTGCCCTATCCCATACCAGGGCTCGGCGGCCAACTCCTCCTCGGGGGTGCGCGCTTCGGGCAGAGCCCGGAAGGTGCAGTCGGTCATGTGGGCAATCTCGTCATAGTCGTAGAACACCACTCGGCCGTGACGCGTGACGCCAAAATTCTTGAGCAGGAGATCCCCGGGGAAAATGTCCGCCCCAGCCAGATCCTTGATCGCCTGGCCGTATTCCTGGATGGCGTGCCGCAGGCGCTCCTCATCCGCATCCTCCAGGTAGATGTTGAGCGGAACCATGCGCCGCTCGATGTACATGTGCCGGATGATGATTTTGTCGGCCTCGAACTCCACGCTGGAGGCGCAATCGCGCTTGAGCTCCTCGAGCAGTTCCGGATCGAAGCGGGCGAGCGGCAGCGCCACGTCGGAGTACTCCAAGGTGTCGGCGAGGCGCCCGACCCGGTCGTGGTACTTCACGATCAGGTATTTCTCCATGACCGTCTTGCGGTCCATGTCCTTGGGCGGGCCAAACGTGTCCCGAATGACCTTGAACACGTACGGGTAGGAAGGGAGGGTGAACACCAGCATCACGAGCCCGCGGATGCCCGGCGCGATGCAGAAGTTGTCGCTGGAATGCTCCAAGTGATGGTGTAGATCCCGGTAGAAGAGGGTCTTGCCGTGCTTCTGCAGCCCGAGCAGGGTGTAGATT
>NZ_DAIRTR010000248.1:0-1998 GCF_036803785.1 Pelomicrobium sp.
CCCGTAATGATGCCGGAGAAGGTCACTTTCGCGGCCGACGTGCTGTTCGACTTCGACAAGGCGGTCCTCCGGCCGGAAGGCAAGCAGGCCCTGGACAATTTCGTGCAAAAGCTGGAAGGGGTTGAATACGAGGTTATCGTGGCCGTGGGCCATGCCGACCGTATCGGTCCCGAGGCCTACAACAAGAGGCTTTCCCTGCGCCGGGCCGAATCGGTCAAGGCCTACCTGGTGTCCAAGGGCATCCCGGCCAACAAGGTGTACACTGACGGCAAGGGCGAATCCGATCCCGTCACCAAGCCCGAGGACTGCAAGGGCAAGCGCGGCGCGGCGCTCATCAAGTGCTACCAGCCGGATCGGCGGGTGGAAGTGGAGGTGGCGGGGACCCGCAAGTAAAGCGCCAGTCGTCTTCCTCGGATGGAAAAAGCCCTGCCTGTGCAGGGCTTTCTTTTTATGGCACGCGATCAGGTCGACCTTCTCGTGGACGCCCGCTGGCTGCTGCCCATGGAGCCGGCGGGGGAGGTGCTGGAACGCCACTCGGTGGCGGTCCGGGCCGGCCGCATCTGTGCCCTGCTCTCGTGGCAGGAAGCGGATGAGCGCTTCGAGGCCCGGGAGCGCCTGCGGCTCGAGCGCCACGCCCTCATTCCGGGGCTCGTCAACCTGCACACCCATGCCGCCATGACCCTGTTGCGGGGCCTTGCGGACGATTTGCCCCTTATGGAATGGCTACAGGAGCACATCTGGCCCGCGGAGATGCGCTTCGTGACGCCGGAGTTCGTCCACGACGGGACCCTCCTCGCCTGCGCCGAGATGATCCAAGGCGGAATCACCTGCTTCAACGATATGTACTTCTTTCCCGAAGCCGCCGCCCGGGCGGTGATAAAGGCCGGAATGCGGGCCACCCTGGGGATGATCGTGGTGGATTTCCCCACGCCCTACGCCGCCGATCCCGACGACTACCTGAGCAAAGGCTTGGCGCTAAGGGACCAGCACCGGGCCAATGCCCTGCTTTCCTTCTGCATGGCGCCCCATGCTCCGTACACCGTGAGCGACAAGAGCTTCGAAAAGATGCTGACCTATGCAGAACAGATCCAGGTGCCCATCCATGTGCACCTGCACGAGACCGAGGAGGAAATCCGGGAAAGCCTGCGCCAGCACGGGGTGCGGCCCCTGGAGCGGCTGCGGCGCCTGGGACTCCTGGGACCCGGCTTGGTGGCAGTGCACATGGTGCACTTGACAGCGGAGGAGATGGAGCTCACCGCCCACGCCAACGCCAGCGTCGCCCACTGTCCCTCCTCCAACTTGAAGCTCGCCAGTGGCTTTGCCCCCATCGCTCAACTGGTGGAGCGGGGGGTCAACGTGGGGCTCGGCACAGACGGGGCGGCCAGCAACAACCGGCTCGACCTGTTCCAGGAAATGCGCACCGCAGCCCTCCTCGCCAAGGCGGTGAGCGGTCGGGCAGATGCCCTTCCCGCTCACCGCGCCCTGGAGATGGCCACTCTGAACGGGGCCCGGGCCCTTGGCTTGGATAAGGCGATCGGCTCCCTCGTTCCGGGAAAGCGGGCCGACATGGTGGCCGTCGACCTGGGCCCGCTGGAACTCTCTCCCTGCTACGATCCCCGCTCCCACCTGGTCTACGCCGCCGGCCGGGAGCATGTGAGCCACGTGTGGGTCGAAGGGCGGCCGTTGCTGCAGGATAGGCAGTTCACCACCCTGGACGCGAAAGAGCTTGCCGCCCGCGCGAGCCGTTGGGGCCGTCGTATCGCCGATGCTCGGGCGGACATCCGACCAGGCGGCAATTGACACGGCCTGGCCACCCTGGGGCTTGATTCGATGAGCAACGTCGATCTTCTGGAAGTCGAAAAATTCAACCAGCTCGCCCACCGCTGGTGGGATCCCCACGGTGAGTTCAAACCGCTGCACGATATCAACCCCCTGCGCGTGCAGCTCATCGAAGAGGCGGCCGGCGGGCTGGCGGGCAAGGAGATCCTGGACGTGGGC
>NZ_DAIRTR010000249.1:0-1972 GCF_036803785.1 Pelomicrobium sp.
GGACCGCGTCGGGGGCGAAGATTTCCTTGTAGCTCACGTAGATGGAGGCGAACACGGTGGGCACCAGCAGGATCAGCCCTAGCGCGAAGGGCAGTAGCGCCAGAAAGCCCAACACCAGCAGGATCAGGCTGTAGACCACGAGGGGCAGGATGTTGGCGAGGCAGGCGTTGAAGCTTTCCCGCATGGCGGCAAAGGGCATGAGCCCGTCGAAAATCACGAGGAGCGGAGCGAACCAGACCGCCATGAGCAGAGGCACCGACAGGGCAGCGGCGATGACGAGGGCCAGCATGACCTGACTGGGCATGGCGGGCACCGCGGGCGGCGGCGACTCCTGTACATCCCGCATGAGCTCGTTAAAGCCCGCCCCGGCCAGCATGACCACGATCCCGTAGATCAGCACCTGTCCCACCAAGTAAACGCCGCCGATCGTGACGAGGGCACTGGTCTGGCGCCGGAAGCCCTCGAACAGGCAGGTAAGCTCTAGCCGTCCGCCCTGCTCCAAGGTGCGGCAGCCCACCATGAGCCCCGCCAGCAGCACTGGAGAGAGCAGGTAGAACACCAGCTCGCCGATGGGGGGAATGAGGCTGGCGGCCAGGGCGAATCCCACCAAGGCGATGCACAGGGCGATCCAGTTGAGGGGGCTCCTGCGGAACAGGGCGAAGCCCTGGACGATCCATTCCCAGCCGCGCATGGGCGCGAGCCTGCGCACCTGCATCTGACTCTCCGAGCGGATAGCAAAAAAACATATTTTAAACCCACAGGCGCGCGAGCCGCGCTTGCGCGGCGATGTGGGCGGTCAAGATGCGCTTGCAGTGCTCCGGATCCTTGGCGTGGGTGAGCTCGCCTGGACGGGGAAAATGCCAGTCGAAGAGGCGAGAGACCCAGAAGCGCAGGGCGGCCGCCCGCAGCAGCACGGGCCAGGCGCCACGTTCGATGGCGGTCAAGGGTCGCACTTCATGATAAGCGCAGAGCAGCGCGCGGCAGCGCTCCTCGTCCATTTGGCCCTGGGCATCCAGGCACCAGTCGTTCGCCGTGATGGCCAGATCGTAGAGCAAGACGTCGTTGCCCGCGAAGTAGAAGTCGATCAGCCCCGACACTCGCCCTTCGAGAAAGAACACGTTGTCCCGGAACAGATCGCCGTGGATGACTCCCCGGGGCAGGTCGTGGAAGCGGTACAGCGCCTGGAAGCGCAGCTCCTCCTTCAGCAGGGCGGCGTCTTCTGGGCACAGGCGGGGCATCAGCTCATGTGCCGTGGCGCGCCACCACTTGGGCCCCCGGGGGTTGTCCAGCCGCCGCGGATAGGAGGTCCCCGCCAGGTGCGCTTCGGCCAGGACAGCGCCCACAGCAGCGCAATGGTCTGGCGCAGGCTGCTCCTGGGGCCGCCCGGGCAGAAAGCTCACCAGGCAGGCGGGCTTGCCCTTTAAGGGTCGGAAGCGGCGGTCGTCCAGTCCGGCGATGGGTCGGGGGCAGGGGATGCCGTGCTCCGCCAGGTGGGCCATCAAGTCCACGTAGAAGGGCAGCTCTTCGGCACTGAGCTTTTCGAACAGGGTCAGGACGAAGCGGCCCTGGGTGGTGGTGACTCGGTAGTTCGTGTTCTCGATCCCCTCGGCGATGCCTTCCAGGGCAAGGAGCGTTCCCACCGCGTAGTGGCGTAGCCAGGCGGAGAGCTCCTCCGGGGTGACGGGGGTGAAGACCGACATGGGGCGAACGAGGGGCTCCCCCGCTAGAAGCGCTCGATGACCCACATGGGGGGGCTGAATCCCGGGTCCGGACTGTCCCGGCGGATGAATTGGCCGTTGCCCTGGTAGTCGATGAGGTAATAGGGGGGCCCGTGGCGGGGCGTCACCTTGACCATGTATAGGCGCCCGTTGATGCGGAATTCCTCCACCGTTTCCTCACCCCGCTGGATGATGGTCACCTGGGGCTCAAGGGAAGGGTCAGGCTCATAACCGGGAGGCGGGGGAGGCGGCTC
>NZ_DAIRTR010000250.1:0-1899 GCF_036803785.1 Pelomicrobium sp.
GAGGAATGCATCCCCTTGGGGGAGATGACCGCGGTGACCATGCGGGTGGCAGGGAGCGAGGCGCTACCCCTGGCCCTATCGGTGCCGACCCATGTGGCGCGACGCAACCGCGTGGCGCCGGGGGAGCCGATTCGAGTCTCCCTCCTAGCGGAGGCCATCCACCTGATGGCGCCCGAATCCGCGGCCGAGCGCTGAATCCGCCCTGCAGCGCTCGGTCGTCCCAGCCAGGGCAGGAGGTGCTTTCTCCCGTAAGCCCACAGGCGGGCATGGATCAACGCGAATGACCTTCGCGAATGACCTTCATGTCGTCATTCGTGGATCTTCGTGTCGATTCGTGGTCGAGTAGCGCTTTGAAGGTCAACCCATCGGTTGAGAAGCTCCCGGGCTGCATCCGCCGTCTCTCCGGCGGTCAAGCCTACTGGCCCGCGGCCTTGCTCGACGCAGCGATCGGCGCCGGCCCCGTGCAGGTACACGGCCAGGAGCAAGGCCTGCTCGGCAGAGAGTCCCTGGGCGATGAACGCGGCGATCATGCCGGTCAGCACGTCCCCCATGCCGGCGCTTGCCATGCCCGGGTTGCCCGTGGGATTGAGGTGGCGCGTGCCGTCGGGCAGGGCGCAGACGCTGCCCACTCCTTTGAGCACCACGGCCGAGCGAAACAGCTCGGCCAGATGCCGAGCCACTGCCAAGCGGTCCGATTGCACTTGGGGGGTCGACGTCTGAAGCAGGCGTGCTGCCTCGGCAGGGTGGGGAGTGAGCACCGCATTGCCCCGGGCGGCCAGCGTTTCCCGCAGGCGGGGGAATTCGGCGAGAAGGTTCAAGGCGTCGGCATCCAGCACCAAAGGAAGTCGGGTCTCGAGGGCCGCTTTCAGCCACTGGTACGCGTCAGGGCTCAATCCCATGCCCGGCCCGACGGCGAGGCAGCTCAGGTGCTCGAGATGGAACAGGGCCTCCGGCGGCCGCAGCATTAGCTCGGGCTGACCCGGATCGCAGGCGGGCCCGTCCCGGGCCAACAATCCCACATACACCCGGCCGGCCCCCAGCTTGAGGGCGGAGCGCCCCGCCAGCAGGGCCGCTCCCACCATGGTAGGGGCCCCACCCAGGATACCGACGCTGCCAAACAGGCCTTTATGGCTGTTGCGCGGACGGGGTCTCCAGGCTGCGAGGACGCGGTCCCGCTCCATCAAGAACACGCTCTGGGGCGGGAAGTCCTCGGGGGCGAGCCCTAGGTCGTCCACGGTGATCTCGCCACAGTGGTCGGGGCCGTCCAAGGTCAGCAACCCGGGCTTCAAGGCCATGAAAGTCACGGTAGCCGCCGCTCGAAGGGCCACACCCCGGACCCGCCCTGTATCGCTATCCAGGCCGCTGGGAATGTCGATGGCGAGCACCGGCAGCTGGGAGGCATTGGCCCATTCGATCAGCGCCCGATGGCGGCCCTCCACGTCCCGTGTCAACCCCAGTCCGAACAGCCCGTCGATCACCAGGTCCCAGCGGCGCCCTGATGGAATCTGGTCCAACAACTGCCCTCCCGCCGCCCGCCAGCGCTCCAGGGCCTGGGCCGCCTCCCGGGGAAGACGCTCGGGATCGCCCGTGAACACGACATCGACCCGGTACCACCAGGCCTTGAGATGGCGTGCCGCCACCAGGGCGTCACCCCCGTTATTTCCCGGACCGACCAGGACCAGCACCGAGGTGCGGCGCTCGTCCAGCAGCCGGGCGTGGGCGAACTCGGCGACAGTCAGGCCCGCCCGCTCCATGAGGGGCGGCGGATTGGGACGGCTCAGCACGGCTTGCTCGATGGCGCGGATTTCCGCGGTGGTGTAAAGGCGGCTGGAAACGGGAGCGGGCATGGGGATGGCAGGAGAAGATTCGCGCGGCTATTCTCGGCGATCGGTGCGGGGT
>NZ_DAIRTR010000251.1:0-1896 GCF_036803785.1 Pelomicrobium sp.
GCCTTTTCTCGGATAAAATTAGATTTCTTTAAATGGTGCACGAGACCTCCATCCTGCGCCTGCCTGGCCCCCGAGCCCTCACGGCGTTTCGGCGCGACAAGCTCCTCGCCCGCCTTCGGGCCCGGCTCCCCGCCGTGCAGGACGTGCACGCCCGGTACTGGCACTTCATCGCGCTGCGGGGAGAACTGACGGCGGAGCGCCGGGCGGTCCTCCTTTCCCTTCTGAGCTATGGGCCGGCGCGCGCCCGGGTTGCCTTCACCCCGGAAGAAGCGGCGGACGCCCTCCTGCTCCTTGTGGTGCCCCGCCCGGGGACCGTCTCCCCTTGGTCGTCCAAGGCCACCGAGATTGCCCGGCGCTGCGGCCTCGACGCCGTAGAGCGTATCGAGCGGGGCGTGGTCTACCGGGTGCGGATGGAGCGGGCTTGGACACCTGGCGATCAGGCGGCTCTGGCCCCCTTGATCCATGACCGCATGACCGAGGCGGTCTTCTCCACCCTGGAGGAGGCGGAGCAGCTGTTCCGCCATTACGAACCCGCTCCCCTCCAGGAGGTGGACCTCTTGGCCCGGGGCAGAACGGCCCTGGCGGAAGCCAACCGGGCCATGGGGCTCGCCCTTTCCGAGGACGAGATCGACTACCTGGCGGCGAGCTTCCAGGCGGCAGGGCGCAACCCTACCGACGTGGAGCTCATGATGTTCGCCCAGGCCAATTCGGAGCACTGCCGCCACAAGATCTTCAACGCCCGCTGGGTGCTCGACGGCGTGGAGCAGCCAGATACCTTGTTCGGCATGATCCGCACGACCCATACCCGCCGCCCACGGGACACGCTGGTGGCTTATGCGGACAATGCCGCCGTCATCCGGGGCGCCCGGGTAGCCTGGTTCGGTCCCGATGCTCGGGACCAGGTCTACCGCTTCCACGAGGAGGACCTTCACATCCTGGTGAAGGTCGAAACCCACAACCATCCGACGGCCATTTCCCCTTTCCCGGGGGCGGCCACCGGCGCCGGTGGAGAGATCCGGGACGAGGCTGCGACCGGTCGGGGCGCCAAGCCCAAGGCGGGATTGACTGGTTTTTCCGTTTCCAACCTGCGCATTCCCGGTTGGCTGCAGCCTTGGGAAGAAGCGGTCGCGGGCCGAGCTGCCTATGGCAAGCCCGAGCGCATTGCCTCGGCCCTGGAGATCATGCTGGAGGGTCCTGTCGGCGCCGCTTCCTTCAACAACGAGTTCGGCCGGCCCCACTTGGGCGGTTACTTCCGCACCCTGGAGATGGAAGTGGCAGGGGAAATGCGGGGCTACCACAAGCCCATCATGATCGCCGGCGGCATTGGCAATATTCTGGAGCGGCAAGCGTTCAAGCGGACGCTGCCCGTGGGAGCACTGCTCATCCAGCTCGGCGGGCCAGGCCTGCTGATTGGCCTGGGCGGCGGAGCGGCCTCCAGCATGGACACCGGAGCCAACGTGGCCGAGCTGGACTTCGATTCGGTCCAGCGGGGCAACGCAGAGATGCAACGTCGCGCCCAGGAAGTGATCGACCGCTGCTGGCAGCTCGGGGAGGCCAATCCCATCCTGGCGATCCACGACGTGGGGGCGGGGGGGCTTGCCAATGCGCTGCCCGAGCTGGTGCACGCCTCGGGGCGGGGCGCCCGGGTGGACCTGCGCAAGATCCCCATCGAAGAGCCGGGCATGTCCCCCCTGCAGATCTGGTGTAACGAATCCCAGGAGCGTTACGTCCTTGCCATTGCCCCCGAGGACTTGGAGCGTTTCGCGGCCCTGTGCGAACGGGAGCGTTGCCCCTATGCCGTGCTGGGAGAAGTCACCGACGACGGGCGCCTGGTGGTCACGGACTCAGTGTTCGGTAACCGGCCGGTGGACGTGGATCTGGCCGTCATTCTAGGCA
>NZ_DAIRTR010000252.1:0-1857 GCF_036803785.1 Pelomicrobium sp.
CCTCATCATGACCGCCCTGGGGTTGGCGGTGGCCATCCCTGCGGTGCTCGCCTACAACGCCTTCACCCGCGCCAACCGAGTGCTGCTCTCGGAGCTGGACGGTTTCGCCCACGATGTCTTCGCCTTCATGGCGACCGGGGTGCGTGCCGACGACGCCCGCGCCCGCCCGCCGGCCGCGGCGCGCTCGTCGGTTCCTCCGGTGGCGGCGAGCGCGGGGAGCGCCTGAGATGGCCTTCGGCGGCTTCCAGGACGGCGGGCCCGGCCAGCCGGTCAGCGAGATCAACATGATCCCGCTGATCGACGTCATGCTGGTGCTGCTCATCATCTTCATCATCACGGCTCCGCTGCTCACCCACGCGGTGAAGATCGATCTACCCAAGGCCACGAGCCAGGTAAACATCACCCGACCCGAGAACGTGCAGCTCGCCATCCGCTCCACGGGGGAAGTGTTCTGGAACGGGGAGCAGGTCGATCGGCGCGAGCTCCAGCAGCGGCTTCAGGACGCAGCACGCCTTGCGCCCCAGCCGGAGCTGCACTTCCGGGCCGACGCCGCTGCCGAGTACCGCTACGTGGCCGAGGTTTTGTCCCTCGCCGCGAGCACGGGGCTCACCCGCATCGGGTTCGTCACCGACCCCAGGGAGCCGTGAGGGAAGGGCCGTGACCAGACGAACGCGCCTCTCACTCGCCTTGCCGCGGTGGCTCGCGGCGGCCACCCTCATCGCGGTCACTGCCTGGGTCGGGGCAACCCCTTCCGGAACGAGCCTGCAAGATGCCGAGAACATCGTGCACATGCTGGATTACGTAAGCGTGGACTATCCGGAATTCGTGCAAGATGGCCAGGTGCTGGACCCGGCTGAGTACCAGGAGCAACTCGAGTTCGCCAGCCAGGTACGGACACTGCTCGAGGCGCTGCCGCAGACGGCGCAGCAGCCGGACCTCGTGGCGCAGGCGGCGGCACTGAAGCGCCGCATCGAGGCAAAAGCTCCGGGGGAGGAAGTGAGCCGCCTCGCGGCAAACCTGCGCTGGGCGGTGATCGACGCCTACCATCTCACCGTGACACCGAAGCGGGCACCCGATCTTTCCCGGGCGCCTGCCCTCTACGCCGAGCATTGCGCCCAGTGCCACGGCGCGCAGGGACGCGGCGACGGTGCGGCGGCTGCAGGCTTGGACCCGCCGCCCAGCAATTTCCACGACCAGGCGCGCATGGCGAGCCGCAGCCTTTACGGGCTCTACAACACCATCACCCTGGGCGTGGCGGGCACGGCCATGACCGGCTTCCGCCATTTCTCCGAAGAGGATCGCTGGGCCCTCGCCTTTTATGTCAACGGCATGGGGATCGACCCGACGCTCTTGCAAAAGGGGATGACGCTGTGGGGGGGAGGCATCGGCCGCAATGTCTTTTCTGGTCTCAAGCCCCTTGCGACCCTCACCCGCAAAGAGGTGGCGGAAAAGCACGGCGAGGAAGCAGCCGCTGTCATGGCCTGGCTTGCCGTCCACCCCGAAGCCCTCGAGCCTGCCACGGGCTCGCCCATTGCCGAAAGCCGCCGGCTGCTCGCCGAGAGTGTGGAGGCTTATCGCCGCGGCGACCGGGCTGAGGCCCTGCGGCGTGCGGTCAGCGCCTACCTGGAAGGCTTCGAGCTCGCCGAGGCGAGCCTAGACGCGGTGGCGAGCGACCTTCGGGTCGAAGTGGAAAAGGCCATGACGGGCTACCGTAGCCTGTTGCGCGCGGGCGCCCCTGCCCTCCACTTCGGGGGCAGGGCCGCGGAAATCGACGCGCTGCTGGTTGAGGCGCAGAATCGGCTCGGCGGGGACGGGCTCTCGCCCACGGCTGCGGCGGTGTCGGCTTTCGTCATTCTC
>NZ_DAIRTR010000253.1:0-1818 GCF_036803785.1 Pelomicrobium sp.
CCCCCATGCGCGTCACCTTGAAGGCGGTGCGCTTGATGATGGCGGCCAGCTCGCCGAAATCGGCCTGCGGCGCCTTCTGCACGGCCGAGAGGACCACGCCGGGGCCAGAAACGCCCACGTTCACCACCCCGTCCGGTTCGCCGATGCCGTGGAATGCGCCGGCCATGAAGGGATTGTCGTCCACCGCGTTGCAGAAGGTGACCAGCTTGGCGCAGCCGATCCCGCCCCGGTCCGCGGTGGCCCGGGCTGTCTCGGCGATCACCTCTCCCATGACCGCCACCGCGTCCATGTTGATGCCGGCGCGGGTGGAGGCCACGTTCACCGAGGCGCAGACCCGCTCAGTAGTGGCCAGGGCTTCGGGAATGGAACGGATGAGCGCCGTATCCCCCGGGGTCGCACCCTTCTGCACCAGGGCCGAATAGCCGCCCAGGAAATTGACGCCCACCTCTCGGGCGGCCTTGTCCAGATAGCTGGCGATGCGCGGATAGCCCCCAACGCCGCTTGCCTCTGCCACCAGGGCCACGGGGGTGACCGCCACCCGCTTGTGGACGATGGGTATGCCGTATTCCTGCTCAATGGCCTGAGCCACGGCAGTGAGCCGGCCCGCCACCCGGCAGATCTTGTCGTAGGCCCGGCGGCCCAGGGTGTCCGGGTCCGGGTGGGCGCAGTCGCGCAGCGAAATGCCCAAGGTGATGGTGCGGATGTCCAGGTTTTCCATCTGCACCATGCGGATGGTCTCGACGATCTCCTGGGCAGAAAAGCGCGTCATGGCGGGCGTCGCTCTGGCAGCGCCTCAAATGCGGTGCATGTACTTAAACACGTCCTCGTGCTGGGCGTCGATGCGCAGGCCCATCTCTTCCCCCTTGGCTGCCAAGCGCCGCTTGATCTCCTCCAGGGGCGCATTCGCCTGGGAAAGATCCACCATCATGATCATGGCGAAGAACTCCTGCAGCGTGGTCTGGGAGATGTCCAGAATGTTGGCGTTCGCCTCGGCCAGGATGGTGGATACGGCGGCGATGATCCCCACTCGGTCCTGACCGGTCACGGTGACGATGATGCGGTTGCTTTGCGGCATGGCGCTCACACCCAGTCCCTAGGTTTAAGGAATTCCTCGTAGAGCCGGGCCTCCGGCGTGCCCGGTGCCGGGGTCCAAGCATAGCGCCAGCGCACGAGGGGCGGTAAGGACATGAGGATGGACTCGGTGCGACCCCCAGATTGGAGCCCGAACAGGGTACCCCGGTCGTAGACCAGGTTGAACTCCACGTAGCGCCCACGTCGATACGCCTGGAAGTCCCGCTCCCGCTCCCCATAGGCGAGCCCGCGGCGGCGCTCCACGATGGGAAGGTAGGCTTCGAGAAAATGAGCGCCCACGCTTTTCGTGAGGGCGAAGCAGTGCCCGAACCCCCCCTCGTTCAAGTCGTCGAAGAAAATTCCCCCGATGCCCCGCGGCTCGCCCCGGTGGCGGAGGTAAAAATACTCATCGCACCAGCGTTTGAACCGGGGGTAGTACTCGGGCCCGAAAGGCAAAAGGGCCTTGCGGCAGGTGGCGTGGAAATGTCGGGCGTCCTCTTCGAAGCCGTAGTAGGGGGTGAGGTCCATGCCGCCGCCGAACCACCAGACGGGCTCGGTGTCCGCGGCCTGACCGTGACTGTCCTGGGCGCAGAAGAAGCGCACATTCATGTGCACGGTGGGCACGTACGGGTTGCGCGGGTGCAGCACCAGGGACAGACCCATCGCCTGGAAGGCGCGACCGGCCAGCTCCGGCCGCCGCGCGCTCGCCGAGGGCGGCAGCCCGCTGCCATAGACATGGGAGAAGGC
>NZ_DAIRTR010000254.1:0-1772 GCF_036803785.1 Pelomicrobium sp.
CCCCCGGACGCTTCCGGCTATCGCAGATTCTGGAAGGGGGTGGGGTGATTGCCCTACTCGTGGGCGTGTCTTTGCTGGTGGGAGCCCTCTCCGGCGGGCGCGACCTGCTCCAACCCCTGGCCGGACTGCGGCTTGCCGGCGGGGCAGGGGGGGTGGGCGCTGCTCAGGCGGACCATTTGCCCTTCGAGCGGGTCCGCTCCCTGGCGGAGCTGGAGGCTCGGCTCCAGGCGACGGGGGGGCGCTATGCCATGCTGGATTTCTATGCCGACTGGTGCATCACGTGCAAGGAGATGGAGCGCTTCACCTTTAGCGATCCTCGGGTTCGGGCCAAACTCCGGGATGCCGTACTGCTCCAGGCGGACGTGACCCGCAATACCCCCGAGGATGCCGCCTTGCTCAAGCGCTTCAATCTCTTTGGCCCCCCGGCCATCCTCTTTTTTGACCGGCAAGGCCGGGAAGTGCCCGGGGTACGGGTCGTGGGCTTCCAAAACGCCGACGCCTTTCTCGCCACCTTGGAGAAGGCCATGCCATGAGCCGGACCCGCCAGATCCTGACGGTGGCCGCGGTGGCGGCCTTGGCCCTCGTGGCGGGCGTCGGCCTGCGTTATCAACTTGTACTACCCGGTGAGAGTGCGGCCGCAGGCGAGGCGCTGCTCGAAGCGAGCTTCGAAGACCTGAACGGGAAGCGGGTGAGCCTTTCCCAGTTCCGCGGCCAGGTGCTGGTGGTCAACTTCTGGGCCACCTGGTGCGCCCCCTGCCGGGAAGAGATCCCGGAGTTCATCGAAGTGCAGGCGCAACTGCGGGAGCGGGGCGTGACTTTCGTGGGCATCGCAGTGGACCGCAAGGAGCCGGTGACAGCCTTCAGCCGGGAGCTGGGCATCAACTATCCTATCCTGATCGGCAGCCTGGACGCCTTGGCGCTTGCCCAGAGGGCGGGCAACCGCCTCCAGGCGCTTCCCTTCACCGTGATCCTGGATCGGAGCGGCCAGGCCGCCAAGGTCCATTTGGGCCGACTCTCCCGGGACGACCTGGTCCCCCTCCTGCTCCAGCTTATTTAGTCCTCCCGCCGGTTCCTTCCGTGCGCTTCCTGGACATTTTGCTGTGAATTGCGGCAAAATGCGCCGAACTTTTGAGCCAGGAGCGCCTTCGAGTGAAGCCCGCCCAAGTCCTGGTCCTCCATGGGCCCAATCTGAACCTCCTCGGCGTGCGGGAGCCCGAAGTCTATGGTCTCGTCACGTTGGGTGAAATTAACGAGCGTTTGATGAAGTTGGGCGAGGCGCGCGGGGTGTCGGTGGTATGCTTCCAGAGCAATTCGGAATCGGACCTGGTGGAACGGGTGCACAAGGCCCGGGACGACCACACCGGGTTCATCATCGTCAATCCGGCGGCGTTTACCCACACCAGCGTAGCGCTGCGGGACGCTCTTTCCGCTGTGGCGATCCCGTTCATCGAGGTACACCTCTCCAACATCCATGCCCGCGAGCCCTTCCGGAGGAGTTCCTACTTTTCCGATCTGGCGGCCGGGGTGATCACGGGACTGGGCGCCAAGGGCTACGAGCTGGCGCTCGTCTATGCCCTGGATTTCCTGGGTCACAAGGCCTGAGCCCTTTCTCCAATAACAGGGAGTCACGCCATGGACCTGCGCAAGCTCAAGAAGCTGATCGACTTGGTGCAGGCGTCCGGCATCGCCGAGCTGGAAATCACCGAGGGAGAGGAGAAGGTGCGCATCACCCGCAACGCCGCCTCGGCTCCCCCATCGGTGGCCATGGTCCC
>NZ_DAIRTR010000255.1:0-1704 GCF_036803785.1 Pelomicrobium sp.
CAGGCGATCGCGCCGGGTGGGAAGCTGGCGCAGGCCTGCGACTATGCGTTGGATCGTATCCGTGATGGTAACACCGTCTAGGCAACGGTCTGCGGGGCGTGGCAGGCTGGGAGGATGCGAAGTTCATCACGGGTGCGCCCGCACAAGTCGCCGGCCCAGCGCGCGGAGATTCTGGCGGCGTATCGGCAGACGGCTCTGAGTTCCCACGCGTTCGCCCGACAGCACGGGGTCGCTCCGTCCACGCTGTTTCGGTGGCTCCGTGAGGCGTCGGCCCCGAGGCCGCCCCGAGGGGCCGCGTTGATCGAGGTGCCCAACCTCCTGGCGCCCCCACCTGCGGCTTTGGCCTACCGGCTGTGCTTTGCCAATGGCGTCAGCGTCGAGGTGGCCTCGGGATTCGAACCCGAGGAGGTTCGCACGCTGGCGCGATTGATCCGCAGTCTATGATCCCGATCAGCCCAGCCACGCGGATTTACCTGGCGGCCGGGGCCACCGACCTGCGCAAGGGCTTCGAGGGCCTGAGCGATCTGGTGCGGCACCGGTTCCAGCAGGATCCGTTGAGCGGCCATCTCTTCGCCTTTGCCAACCGGAGGGCTACCCGCCTCAAGCTCCTTTACTGGGACGGGACCGGCACCTGGCTCTGCGCCAAGAAGTTGGCGAAGGGTTCGTTCCACTGGCCCCGGACCGGACCGGAGGAGACCGGGGCGTTGCGGGTGCTGGCGGAGGAGTTGACGTTGCTCTTGAGCGGCATTGATCTGGAGCGGAGTCGGACGCGGGCGTGGTGGCGGCCGGCGGCGTGAGAAGCGGCCAATAAAGGCAGGGCCTCAACCATCATTGGCACTGAACATGCTAATGTTAAGTGTTAGATGATGCAATCAAAGACCGAGCCTGCAACCACCCAACGCCTCGCCCATCTGGAGGCCGAGGTCGCCCGGCTCCAGCGCATCATCCAGCTCAAGGATGAGCACATCCGTCTGCTCAACTGGCGTCTCTTCGGGCCCAAGGCTGACAAGCTCTCCAGCGCGCAGTTGCCCCTGCTGCTGGAGGAAGTGAGTCTGACGGCGGGCGAGGTCGACCAGGAAGCCGACCGACCGGAGGAGCAAAAGCAGAACCTGCTGCCGCGGACCCAGCAACCCCGGCGCGCTCATCCCGGGCGGGAACCCTTGCCGGCGAGCCTGGAGCGACGGGAAGAGATCATCCCCTGCTGCCCGGAAGACTGCCGGTGTCCCCAGTGCGGCGGCGAGCGGCCGGTGATTGGTTACGAGACGCGGGAGGAGTTGGCCATGACCCCAGCGCAGTTCTGGGTGCGGGTGATCAAGCGCGAGAAGCGTGGTTCCCACTGTCAGGAAGAGCAAGGGGTGGCGACGGCGCCGGCCCCGGCGCAGATCGTGCCCAAGGGGAAGCTTTCCAATGAGTTCATCATCGAGGTGCTGGTGCGCAAGTACCGGGAACACCTGCCCGTGTACCGGCAGTGCGCGACCTTGGCACTGGAGCACGGGATCGAGTTGAGCCGCAAGACGCTGACCGATGCGATCCTGGCGGCGGGCAGTTTGTTGACGCCGGTGGTGGGGGCGATGCGGGTGGAGTTGCTGGCCGGGCGTTACGTTCAAGCCGACGAGACGACGATGCCCTGCCAGACCGGGGAACGGACTGGGCGCAACCACCGGGCGTTCCTGTGGGAGTTCAGCCAACCGGGTAAACTGGTGG
>NZ_DAIRTR010000256.1:0-1676 GCF_036803785.1 Pelomicrobium sp.
TGATACTGGGGGGCGAGAGGCGTCAAGGGGAGGCGAATGCCCTCGTGGATGAGCCCCAGCTGGGCAACGGCCCACTTCACCGGGATTGGGTTCGCTTCGATGAACAGATCCTTGTGCAGCCCCATCAATCGATTGTTGATCTCCCGAGCGCGGCTCAGGTTCCCCTCGAACGCGGCCACGCACATCTCGTGCATGAGCCGAGGCGCCACGTTGGCGGTAACGGAGATCACCCCGTGGCCGCCCAACAGCAGGAGGGCCAGCGCCGTGGCGTCATCGCCGCTATAGACGGCGAAGTCCCGCGGCGCGCGCCGCAGCAGATCCGCCCCCCGCTCCAAGTTCCCGGTGGCATCCTTGATGCCCACGATGTTGGGAAGCTCGGCCAGGCGCAACACCGTGTCGTTGGAGAGGTCGGCCACCGTCCGGCCGGGCACGTTGTAGAGGATGTGGGGCATGTCCACCGCTTCGGCGATGGCTTTGAAGTGCCGGTACAGCCCCTCTTGGGTGGGCTTGTTGTAGTAGGGCACCACCGACAGGCTCGCGTCGGCGCCGGCTTCCCGGGCATAGGCTGCCAGCTCGATGGCCTCCCGCGTGGCGTTGGCCCCCGTACCGGCGACGATGGGAATGCGCCCCGCCGCGTGCTCCACCGCTACCCGGATCAGGGTACGGTGCTCGTCGAAATCCACCGTGGGCGATTCCCCCGTGGTGCCCACCACCACGATACCGTCGGTGCCTTGCGCGATGTGCCAGTCAATGAGCGCGCGGTAACGCTCCAGGTCCAGGCTGCCATCGTCGTGCATGGGGGTGACGATGGCAACGAGACTGCCTTTGATCATGGGTTAGCGCCTAGAAAGGGGGCCATTGTAGCCAATTCAGCCGCCTGGTGAAACGGAATGCCGCCTCTTTTGCCCCGCCGCATACGCCCTGATGCAATCCCCCGGTTGAGTGGGTTCCAGGTCCACTGGTTCGGCGCAGCGCACCGCGCACAGGCGCTGGAGGACTGCGGGTTTCGGGACGCTCACTCGTCCGGCCTCGTAGGCCACCACTTGCAGCGCGCTGCCAAAGACCGCGAGCAGCTCCCCCGGCCGCAGCAGGAACGCCGGATTACTGGGACGCCCGTAGCGCTCGTTGCCCACCGCGAAAGTCTCGTAGATGAGCACGCCTCGTTCCCCGAGGGCCTCGAGCAAGCAGGGGAACAAGGGCCGGTGGAGGTAGTGGGTGACCACGATCCCCTCGAAACGCCGTCCGGCATAGGGCCAAGGTCCTCCTTCCAGGTCGGCGACCCGCACCGTGACCCCCGGCGCCCCTGCCAGAGTTTGCAATACCACGGCATCCCGATCCACCGCCTCCACCCGGTAGCCCAGGCGGGCGAAATAAAGAGCGTGCCGGCCGCTGCCCGCCGCCACGTCCAGAACGGTGCCACCGGCGGGGATCAGCCGAGCCCAGCGCTTCACCCAGGCGGAGGCTTCGGAAAGGGTGTGGGCATGTTCCATGGGGATCTGCATCCGGCCCCTGGTTGCCAGGGCGCGGGCAGCTCATTATAAAGCCCAGGTCCCGTTTGCCGTGGCCGCCGGGATTGCGGTATAAGTTTTCGCAGGCGGTCAGCCCGTACTCCACCGAGAGGACCGCGATTGCCCATGCTTCCCGGCTCCCCGCCCTGCGGTCGTCCATGAGTCCTC
>NZ_DAIRTR010000257.1:0-1662 GCF_036803785.1 Pelomicrobium sp.
GCCCTTGCCCGGGAGCTGCTCCGGCACCTAATCGACTACCAGGCCCGCCATCGCCACCGTTTCCGCTTGGGCGCCCAGGTCTCCCTCAACGTGGCCCAGGATCCAGAGCTGCTGCGGCTCCTGCGGGAAGCGGGGTTCACCTGGGTGTTCGTCGGCATCGAGTCCCCCGACCCGGCGGCGCTCAAGGAGATCCGCAAAACGCAAAACACCCATGAAGACATCCTCACCTCGATCCGGCGCATCTACGCTCATGGCATCGACGTGCTAGGGGGGTTCATCGTGGGTTTCGACGCCGACACCGAGGATACTTTTGAGCTGCAATACCGCTTCATCACCGAGGCGGGCATCCAGGCGGCCATGATAGGCCTCCTCACCGCCTTGCCCAAGACACCCCTCTACGCCCGGCTTGCGGCCGAAGGGCGGCTGCGGGAGGGGATGAACGAAGTAGACAACACCCGCCCCGCCACCAATGTGGTGCCGAAGGGCATGAGCTACGACGCCATGATTCAGGGCTATCAGGCCCTTTACCGCCGTCTGCTGGCCGACCAGGCGATCGCCCGCCGTATCGCCAACAAGCTGGCCTACATGGCGGCCCCCGTCTACGGCGGCGAGTACGGTCCCCTGCAACAGATCGGGATCGTGGCTCGCCTTGTCTTCCGCGGCATCCTACCAGGGGGCTTGACGCGCACGGCGTGGTTTCTGAGAAGCCTGCCGTGGCTCGCGCCCAGGAAGCTGCCGCTGGCCGTGGTGGATTGGATCTGCGCACTCTCCATGCGGGCGTTCATCGAGCGGCGCTTCGGCGAGCAGGCGGCGCCCGAAGGCCTCGCGGCCCGTTTCGCCGCCATGCGCCGCGCCCTGGGGCACTATCTGGCCCAGGGCCGCGCCGGGCTGGAGCTTGACCGCTCGGGGCTTTGCTTGCGGCTGGAAGGCTGGCTCGACCGCCGCTTCTACCGGCGCGCGGCCCGCCACGCCCGGGGTATCTTAGGACGCACCCCCTCCACCCTCACGCTATATGTGAACCACCTCCAGGCAGAGGAGCGGTCATGGCTTGACCGGTTCCTGCGCGGCCTGGCCCGCTATGGTGACCGGGTACGGGTGGTGGTGGGCGAGGCGGTGCGGGGTCGCATCGAAATCGATTCGTCGGTGTTCCACCTGGCGCTGGAGCCCCACTGCCGATAGGGCCATGGAGCTGGTCTGCCCTGCTGGTGCACTGCCCGCTCTCAAAGCGGCGGTGGACAATGGCGCCGATTGGGTCTACATCGGTTTTCGCGACGAGACCAACGCGCGCAACTTCGCCGGCCTCAACTTCGATGCGGCGGCGGCCCGGGAAGGCATCGCCTACGCCCACGCCCGTGGAGCGCGGGTACTGGTGGCAATCAACACCTATCCCCAGACCTGGAACTGGTCCCGCTGGACCGCTGCGGTGGATCGGGCCGTCGAGGTGGGCGCCGACGCAGTGATCCTCGCCGACCTGGGACTGCTGCGCTACGCGGCCTCCACCTATCCGCAGATGACGCTGCACCTTTCGGTGCAGGGCTCGGCCACCAGCTACGAGGCGATCAACCTGTACCGAGAGCGCTTCGGCATCCGCCGCGCGGTACTGCCCCGGGTCCTGTCCCTTGCCCAGGTGGAGCAGGTCGTGGCTCGCACCCCGGTGGAGAT
>NZ_DAIRTR010000258.1:0-1618 GCF_036803785.1 Pelomicrobium sp.
GTACGGGGGGTGCGGGCCTGCCTGGAGGGGAACCTGCCCTACGTTTGCTTTACCGCCACCGGAGGGGCACGCATGCAGGAGGGGCTCTTTTCCCTCATGCAGATGGCCAAGACCAATGCTGCCCTGGGCAAGCTTGCCGAGGCGCGGCTGCCCTTCATTTCCGTGCTCACCGATCCCACCATGGGGGGCGTCTCGGCCAGCTTCGCTATGATCGGTGACGTAGTGATTGCCGAGCCCGGGGCCCTCATCGGCTTCGCCGGCCCTCGGGTGATCGAGCAGACGGTGCGGGAGACTCTGCCTGAAGGCTTCCAGCGCTCCGAGTTCCTCTTGGAACACGGAGCCATCGACCTGATCGTGGACCGGCGCCGGATGCGGGATACCCTGGCGAGCTTGATCACCCTCCTCATGCGCGCCCCGGCCGTTTGAACGCTTGCCCGTTTCCGGATTCGATTCCCGTCGTTTCCCTGTGATCGATCCCATGCCCAGCGAAAACGCTTCCCTTTCCCCCCTCGGCCCGGGGGCAAGCCTTGCCCAATGGCTTGCCCGTCTCGAGCGAGGAACGGCCCGGGTCATCGAAATGGGGCTGGACCGGGTGTCCCAGGTCTGGAAAACCTTTGGACTGACGCCAGCTTTTCCAGTGATCACCGTGGGTGGCACCAACGGCAAGGGCTCCGTGTGCGCTCTGCTGGAATCCATCTATGCCTGCGCTGGCTACCGGGTCGGGCTCTACACCTCTCCCCATCTCCTGCGCTACAACGAGCGGGTCCGAGTCGCGCAGCGGGAGGCAGCCGACGAGGCCCTGGTGGAAGCGTTCTGCCGGATCGAGGCGGCCCGGGGCTCGATCCCCCTCACGTACTTCGAGTTCGGTACCCTGGCGGCCATGCTCATCTTCATCGAGTCCCGGGTGGATCTTGCCATCCTGGAGGTGGGCTTGGGTGGGCGCCTGGACGCGGTCAATGTTTTCGACAACGACTGTGCGGTGGTGACCTGTATCGACTTCGATCACATGGAATATCTTGGTAATACCCGGGAGGAGATCGGCTTCGAGAAGGCCGGCATCTTCAAGCGCGGGCGTGCGGCGGTGTGCGCCGACCCGGATCCGCCGGCTGTGATCGAGGCCCATGCCCGGGACGTGGGCACCGACCTGCTGCAGATCGGGCGCGACTTCGGCTATACCGCGGAGGGGGCCCATTGGACCTACTGGGGCTATGGGGTGCGGCGGGCCGGCCTGCCGCGCCCGGCCCTCACCGGCGGCTACCAGCTGCGTAATGCCGCTGCCGCCCTGGCGGTGGTGGACGAGCTCAGGGAGCGGCTGCCGGTGGCGGCGGGGGATATTCGGCGTGGCCTGGTGGAAGTTCGCCTGCCCGGGCGGTTCCAAGTGCTGCCCGGTCACCCGGTGGTAGTGTTGGACGTGGCTCACAATCCCCATGCCGCCCGGGCCCTGGCGGAGAACCTGGCAAGTCAGGGCCATTTCCGCACCACCTTTGCCGTCATCGGCATGTTCAAGGACAAGGACCTCCTCGGTGTCGCCCAGGCGCTCAAGCCCCAGGTAGACGTATGGCTCGCCGCCACATTGCCGGGGGAGCGGGGCGCCAGCGCCGAGCGCATCGTCCAGGCC
>NZ_DAIRTR010000259.1:0-1614 GCF_036803785.1 Pelomicrobium sp.
GAGCGATAGCATGGAAGGGAGAGTCGGCAGCGGCCGGGGGCTGGAAGGTGCGGTGGGCCCGGTCGCCGGCGTTGCAACGATTCAGCAGAAAGGATTCAACCGGGCGCACGCCGTCGGCTGGGGGCTCCTCGTGCTGGCCGGCCTCATCGCGCCCTTCCTGGTGTACCCGGTGTTCGTCATGAAGGTGCTATGCTTTGCCCTCTTCGCCGCCGCCTTCAACCTATTGCTGGGCTATACCGGGCTGCTCTCCTTTGGTCATGCCGCCTTTCTTGGCTGGGCCGGCTACATCACCGGGCATACGGTGAAGGTCATGGGATTGCCGCCGGAGCTGGGAATGCTGGCCGGCACGGCCTTCGCGACCTTGCTGGGCTACATCTTCGGCAGCCTGGCCATCCGGCGCTCGGGAATCTACTTCGCCATGATCACCCTGGCCCTCGCCCAGATGATGTATTTCTTGGCGCTGCAGTTTCCGTTCACCGGGGGCGAAGACGGGCTTCAGGGCGTACCCCGGGGTACCTTGCTGGGGATCGTGGACCTCAGCCAGATGATGAACATGTACTTCTTCGTGCTCGCCGTGTTCCTGTTCGGCTTCTGGGTGATCTATCGCACCATCCATTCCCCCTTCGGGCAGGTGCTAAAGGCGATCCGGGAGAACGAGCCCCGGGCCATCTCCCTGGGTTACGATGTGGACAAGTTCAAGCTGATGGCATTCGTCCTGTCTGCCGCTCTCTCGGGTCTAGCAGGCTCCACTAAGACGCTCGTGTTCCAGCTCGCCTCCTTGACCGACGTGCACTGGCACATGTCCGGGGAGGTGGTGCTGATGACCCTGCTGGGGGGCATGGGCACGGTGTTCGGCCCGGTGGTGGGCGCCACCGTCCTGGTTACCCTGCAGAATTACGGTGCTGAGCTGGGGGAATGGGTGACAGTCCTCACGGGGGCGATCTTCGTGATCTGCGTGCTCGCGTTCCGGCGCGGGATCGTGGGGGAACTTGAGGCCCTCTACCGCCGCTCGGGCATTTCTATTCGGTGAAAAGCGATGAAGATCCTGGTCGCGGTCAAGCGGGTGGTGGACTACAACGTGAAGGTCCGCGTCAAGGCGGACGGCACAGGGGTGGAAACGGCCAACGTCAAGATGTCCATGAATCCTTTCGACGAGATCGCCATGGAGGAGGCGGTGCGCCTCAAGGAAGCGGGCAAGGCGACCGAGATCGTGGCCGTCTCCCTGGGAGTCGCCGCGTGCCAGGAGACTCTGCGCACCGCGCTCGCCATGGGCGCGGACCGGGCCGTGCTGGTGGAGACCTCCGTCGAGCTGCAGCCCCTGGCGGTGGCCAAGCTTTTGAAAGCGATCGTGGAACGGGAAAAGCCTGGCTTGGTGATCCTGGGCAAGCAGGCGATCGACGATGACGCCAACCAGACCGGACAGATGCTGGCGGCTCTCCTCGGCTGGCCCCAGGGCACGTTCGCCTCCAAGGTGGAGCTGGCGGAAGGACACATTCGGGTCACACGGGAAATCGATGGAGGCCTGGAGACGGTGGAGTTGAAACTCCCGGCGGTGGTGACCACCGACTTAAGGTTGAACGAACCCCGTTATATCACGCTGCCCAACATCGTGAA
>NZ_DAIRTR010000260.1:0-1562 GCF_036803785.1 Pelomicrobium sp.
AGGCGAGCATGTCGGTCCAGATGTTCTGGCCCCAGGCCCAGGCGTACTGGGCTTCGAGCTCATTGCGGGCGCTGGACAAGCCTCCTGCCCCCTCTACGGTGACCATGGTCTTCTTCTCCGGGTCGTACTTGTGCACCGAGGCCACATGCATCGCCTCCCGGTCGGAGACGTAGCTGTAGCAGGTGTTGGCAATCAAGGGCTCGCGGTTGACCTCCTGGCCGTTCAGGAGCGCCACCACCGCCGCAGCGCAGATCTTGCCGTGCTGGTTGGCCATGTGGCCGGATTTGGGCATGGCCGGCGCCGACTGGGTGGCATCGCCCAGCACGTGCACCCCCTTGGCCACTTTCGACTCGTAGGTGAGAAAGTCCACCTCGCACCAGCGCTCGTTGGCCGTCACCAGCCCCGCCTGCTTGGCAATCGCCCCGGCCCGCTGGGGCGGCACGACGTTCAAGACGTCGGCTTTGACGTTTTCGAACTGCAGCTTGGCAGTCAACGTGGCCACGTCCACATCCACCAGCTCGCTGTTCGCCCGGTACTCGATCATGCCCTTGTAGAGATCCTCCCAGGCCTTGGTAAAAAGCCCCTTCTTGGAGACGATGTCGGGGTTCGCATCCAGGATCAGGATCTTGGAGCGGGGCTTGGCCTGCTTGAAGTAGAAGGCGACCAGGCTCACCCGCTCGTAGGGCCCCGGGGGACAGCGGTAGGGCATCTTGGGAATGGCAATCGCGTACACGCCCCCGTCGCCCATCGCCTCCAATTGGCGGCGCAGGGCAAGCGTCTGGGGACCCGCCTTCCAGGCATGGGGCACCCGCTCCTGGGCGGCCGCGCTCGTCAGGCCCGGAATCGTCTCCCACATGAAGTCGATGCCCGGGGCCACGATCAGCCGATCGTAGGAAAGAGGATTGCCCCGGGCAAGACGCACCTGGCGGCGCTCCAAGTCGAGGGCCGTCGCCTCATCGCGCACCAGCCGCACGCCCCAGCGGCGCTCGAGCGTGTCATAGGGGCGGCTGATCTCGGGCAGCCGCCGCACACCGGCCAGCACCAGGTTGCTCAAAGGGCAAGAGACGAACTCGGGCTGGCGTTCCACCAACGTGACCTCAATGCTCGGGTCCCACAGCCGCACGTACTTGGCCGCCGTCGCCCCGGCAAAGCCTCCGCCCACCACCACCACCCGCCCTTTGGAGGCCGCGCCCGGCCCCATTCCCGGGGCCGCACAGCCCTTCAAACCCGGCAGCGCCGCCGCCGCGCCAGCCCCGCCCAAAAGCTTCAAAAACTCCCGTCGGTCAATCCTCATGCTCGCCTCCTCCGCCGTCTTCAGGGTTTTTGCTTGGCAAAATACGCGGCAATGCGCTCAAGCTGCGCGTCGGTGTAGCCCTTGGCGTGCTGGTGCATCACCGTGGCCGGCTTGCCTCCCTCCTTGAAGGCCTTGAGGGCTCGATACAGCTCCTCTTTGGGCTTGCCCGCCAGCGCCGGCATGCCCCCCACGGCACGCCCCTCCGTCCCGTGACAGGCCGCACAGCTCGCCGCCCAACTGCGCGCTTGCAGGTCTTCAGCGGCGTGGC
>NZ_DAIRTR010000261.1:0-1538 GCF_036803785.1 Pelomicrobium sp.
GTCATGGAGCACATCGAGCAGGCGGGGGTGCACTCGGGCGATTCTGCGTGCTCCCTTCCGCCCTATAGCCTTCCTTTGGAGCTGCAGCGGGAGCTTAAGCGGCAGACCGTGGCCCTGGCCAAGGGGCTCAACGTGGTGGGGCTTATGAACGTCCAATATGCGATCCAGGACGGGGTCGTCTACGTGCTGGAGGTCAATCCCCGCGCTTCCCGCACGGTGCCCTTCGTCTCCAAGGCGACGGGACTGCCTCTTGCCAAGATCGCTGCCCGGTGCATGGTGGGCAAGACCCTGGCCCGCCAGGGGGTGGTGGAGGAGGTCACACCCCACTATTTTTCGGTCAAGGAGGCGGTTTTCCCCTTCATCAAGTTCCCGGGGGTGGACACCATCCTGGGCCCGGAGATGAAGTCCACCGGCGAGGTGATGGGGGTCGGGGAGACCTTCGCCGAGGCGTTCATCAAATCCCAGATGGCGGCGGGTGGGAAACTTCCCCGCGCCGGCAACGTGCTGTTATCGGTGCGCGCTGCGGACAAGCCCAGGGTGATCGAAATCGCCCGGGCCCTTGTCTCCTTGGGCTTCAGTCTCATGGCCACCAAGGGGACGGCAGCGGCGCTGGCGGCTGCCGGCCTGCCAGTTACGCCCGTCAACAAGCTGGGCGAAGGGCGGCCCAACATCGTGGATTACATCAAGAACGGCGAGATCAATCTCATCATCAACACGACCGACGACAGCCGCGCGGCGATCCAGGACTCCTATTACCTGCGACGCGAAGCGCTGCAGCACCGCATCACCTATTACACCACCGTGGCCGGAGCCCGGGCGGCTTGCCTGGGGATGCAGCACATGCGCGAGTCCAAGGTCTACGATCTCCAAGGGTTGCACCGGGCGCTGCGGGCGACGCGCTCGGCGGCCTGATCCCCCGGGACTTCCCCCTGGCTTGGCGGGACTGGCCTCATCTCGTTATCCTAAAAATTCCATTGAGGGAGTGTTCGCAGGCATGAACAAGATTCCGTTGACGGTGAGCGGCGCCGAGAAGCTGCGCGCCGAGCTCCATGACCTGAAAACGGTGCAGCGGCCGGCGATCATCCAGGCGATCGCCGAAGCCCGCGCCCATGGCGACTTGTCGGAGAACGCCGAGTACCATGCTGCTAAGGAACGGCAGAGCTTCATCGAGGGGCGCATCAATGAGCTGGAGGCGAAGCTCTCCAACGCTCAGATCATCAACCCGGCCCTGCTCGACGCCGACGGCCGCTGCGTCTTCGGCGCCACCGTGGACCTAGAGGACATGACGAACGGGGAGGTGGTGACTTATCAGATCGTGGGGGACGACGAGGCCGACATCAAGGAAGGCAAGATTTCCATCAGCTCCCCGATTGCCCGGGCCCTCATCGGCAAGCGCCCGGGAGACGTGGCAGAGGTCCAGGCCCCCGGCGGGATTCGGGAATACGAGATCCTGGACGTGCGCTACGTCTGAGGCGTCGCCCCCTTGCCCGGGAGTCTTCTTCCGCGGGACGCGGGGGGGTGAAAGCGCGGTCCTTGTC